>CBCXVS010000088.1:0-24775 GCA_965178525.1 uncultured bacterium
CAATCCGCGGGTGAGGCGGCGGCGGTCATAATGACCTGCACGGCGCTGCTGCTCAAACCCGGGCTCGGGATGGGGCTGCCGACGAGGATCCCGTCTTCGTCATCACCTGCTGGAATGCAGAGACCCACAGTCGCAGCACCGACGGCAAGATCGTCTGCCGACGCAACGTTGTTTTGCAGGGTGCCGTCATCAATGTCAACGCAGCCACCAATGAACGGACTTGACAGATTTACAGGATTTACCAGATGGCTCGGGCCATTATCGGTAGCCAGGGTGTTGTAGTTCCCCGGACCGGTTCCCGGACCGGTATCTGGGGCATCGCCATAGTCGGAGGGCTGGGCAACAACATTGACAGGGCTTCCAAGACTCAGCATGAAGACCAAGGTCATGCTCAGAAAAAGAGAACGCGGCGCCACATACGATGCGAGACGCCAGTATGCGTGGCATGCAGCCATGTTTTGACAGGCGGCATACCACGTTTTCGTTGCTTGCTGTTGGCGGGTGCTTATGGCCGTCATGTGAGTTTTCAATGGTTTTCCTTTCGTTGCTCTTCTCTTAGAATCCCGTGACTCACTAAAACTTTGTGAATAGCACACAGCTTTAGTAGCCACTATTACAATGTATCATGCGAAAGTGTATCTAATGAAAATGAATAAGAGATGAACAAGCGATGAACAACGCATGAAAACAGGTCACGAAATAGGGGGATGCGGCTTATACAGATGTGTGCGGTATGTTTGGCCAACCCGCTTTGCCCGCACAGGCTTTGCGTGGCTGGCCAAGACAAAAGGCAGGATCATGTGACGCGGTATGGCCCAAGGCGCATTGCCATACCACAGTCGGTCAAATCACCATGCTGCTTCGAAGAACAGACAGACAATGGGCGGCGATCCACACCTACTTCGGCAACCCCAACTGCCGCTCACCAATAATGTTTTTCTGCACCTCATCCGTGCCACCGGCAATGCCATAGCGCCGGGAAAAAAGGCTCTGATACGACCAGTGCCCCTCATCCACCGCATGTGGGCTCTCCTTCCAAAGCTGGTGATAGGGCCCCAGCATGCTATCGGCCACCTGTGCGGCTTGCATGTACGTCCGCGAAAAGCTGAGCTTTTGCACTGAACCTTCCGGGCCAGGGGGCTCGCCACGGAGTTGCTTGGTGAGGGCGCGGAGCGTTGTCAGGCGCAACATTTCCATATCGATATGGAGTTGGGCCAACTGCTGGCGCAACAGCGGATCGCTATTCTTGCCGCGTTCGCGGGCCAGCTCCTCGACCATGTGCACCGTGCGGTGCAGGCGCATGAATTGACGCATACCGCCACGCTCGTGGCTCAGGGTGGATACGGCCACTCGCCAGCCCTCGTTGAGCGTGCCCAGCAATTGGGTTTTGGGCACGCGCACCTGCTCGAAAAACACCTGGTTAAACTCGGCGTCGCCGGTCATCTGCACCAAAGGACGAATGGAAATGCCCGGGCTCGTCATATCCAGTAGCAAACAGCTAATGCCGCGATGTTTGGGCGCCTCCGGGTCCGTGCGCACCAGGAGCAAACACCACTGCGCATGATGGGCATTGCTGGTCCAGATTTTCGAGCCGGTGACGACGAAATCATCCCCGTCCTGCACGGCGCGGGTAGAGAGCGACGCCAGATCACTGCCCGAGCCCGGCTCGGAAAAGCCCTGGCACCAGATCTCATCGGCGCTGAGGATATTCGCCAGGTAGCGTTGCTTTTGCGCGTCCGTGCCGTAGTGCATAAGCATGGGGCCAACCATGCCAATGCCCATGCCGTTCACCTCCGGCGGCGTTCCCAGGCGGGCACATTCCTCGACAAAAATCGCCTGCTCCATGCGCGTGGCGCCGCGGCCGCCGTATTCGACCGGCCAGTGCAGTCCAACCCAGCCACCGCGGTGCAGGCGTTTGTGCCACGCCAGGCTGGCCGCACTGCTGGGATGCTGGACAAATTCGTCCTCGTCCCGGCCCCACTCGGCGCGATGTTCCTTCAGATTGGGTTCGAGCCAGGCGCGTAGGTCCTGGCGAAATGCCTCTTCTTCGGGGGTATAGGAAAAATTCATGCCTTGTGTCTCCTATTCGGCCTAGAGCGTATGCATGAGATCACGGTTGGGGCGACGGATCGGCATTGTAAAGTACAGTTTTCCACGCGTCTACAGGTATCCGCAGCCGGGATCAGCGTCGCGATGCACCTCGGAGCAGCTCCGTGAATGGCCCAATCTGCCCCCAGGCGGCCGACTTGAGGCACTTGGGTCGCACTGTTGGCACTGGCGGGCCGAGCGGACGCACCTCAGCTCTACGGCTTGCTCGAAACCCTGTAAGAGGGGGTGATTTCGGGAGAGGACTAGGCGAAACACCCCTGGCACAACGGTGCCGGCACCATCGGCGGTGGATCAGCAGCGAGTTTGAGATGGCGCAGGATCGGATGGTAAGTAAGCGGAAGTGAAAATGCCACCCAACATCGTCTACTTACTCGCGACGTGTTTGCAGAAACACGTAGACGCCTACCACAGCTGCTAGAGACGGATAATACCAGCCGAGCTGGCTGAGCCAGGTCGCAATTGCGCCGGAAAACGACGCCACGACCACCGCCCCTCCTAGGATCAACGCCGAAGTGACCAGGGCACGGCTGAGCTTGGACGCCGACCCGGCATCCAGCAAGCTGATGAACTGCCACTGCGGATTACCTGCCTGGGACGGCTCTATTAATGGCCGTGACACCGCCAACGGGTCTTCAAAGACCTGGACTTGACCTGCCCCAGCATCGAACCGAACGGATTGTCCCTGTAAAGCAGAAGGGTCGCCTACAAAGGCCCTGGGGAACTCAATTTCTGGCTCTGCCATAGACTACTTTTCCTCATCGCCACCGCCGCTTAGCCCACGCGGCCATCGCCCAGTAATCCCAATCACGATTAGGGCTGTACCAGTAATGGCAAAGAATTTTTCCTCGGCCGGAAACACGCCAAATATCGCATCTACCGCTGCCAGCCCAAGAAACACGCCACCCGCAACTGCCGCCCCGATCCGCATGGCCAACGTGATGCGCTGATGCCGTTGCTCTCCGCCGGAAGGGGGCGTGGGAGTAGAAGAAGTTTCTGGTGACTCCGCTTCGGCCATCGCGTTCCCGGCAGTGCAGCACAAGTTGAGAAACCGCGCCTATCGCTGCACCGATCATGGTCCTTGTATCCTCGAACATGTTATATCGGCATAGAGTATAGCACGGTTTGCCAAAGACATACAGCCGCACTACCTGTATGATGGAATCGGGCAGCCGGGCAAAGTCTTGATCAAAGGACTTGGCCGTCCGGAGGTTCATGATCGTTTTGTCTTAGGCTGTCCCGAATTCTCACCCCGCCGGCATGCCCCCCCGGTTGACACCTCTCCCGAAACCTCTACAATACCTCTCCGTCGCACACATTGGGGTCGAGTCGTTGCGGCCGGCACCCTGGGTTGTCTGTGTGCCTTAGAGAAGGAGTGGGCTGTGTCTCGTAAGACCGGTATTCTCATCCTTGTGGCACTCCTCGTGCTTCTTGCCGGTGGATACTACTATCAGTCGCGCACGACATCCACCGCGTCAAGCGCCGCTGCGCCGCCCAAGCGCAAGCAGGACCGGCCTCGTCCCGTCCACGTCATCGAGGTGCAGCGCGGCGCCATCAGCCAGCAGACGACAGCCTCCGGCGATATTCTCGCCGCCGCTAAAGTCGAGGTCTTTTCGAAAGTCGAGGGACGGCTGTCCGACCTCCACGCCGAACAGGGCGACGCGGTCCGCCAGGGACATGTCATCGCCCAGATTGCCGATGACGAACTCGAGGCCAGGACGGAGCGAGCCGCCGCCGAGTTGGAAGCCTTGCAGGCGGATTGGGCGCAGATGCAGGCGGGCGAGCGGCCGGAGGAAATTGCCCAGGCTCTCGATCGGGTGCAGAGCACGCAGGCGGCGTTGGTCAATGCCCGGCGCGATCTGCAGCGCGCCCAGGCCCTGTACGACCGGGGCTTGTATTCCACACAACAGTTGGACGATGCAACGCTCAAAACCACTCAGTCCCGGGCCGCGCATGCCGTCGCCCAGAAGCAACTGCGGATGCTACGCACCGGCGCCCGTGTCGAAGACCGCCAGGCTTTACAAGCCCGGATGCGCGCGGCTGAGGCCGCCCTGCGGCTGGCCAAAACCCAACTGCGTCATGCGGTGATCACGGCGCCGATGACTGGGATCGTGAGTCATCGGCATGTGGATCCGGGCGCCTACATGACGGACCGCACGGCCCTCGTGACCATCGTCGATATGCAGTCGGTGAAAATTAAAGTGCCCATCAGTGAACGCGATATCGGCCAGATCCGTCCGGGTCTGGCCGCCCACATGCGCGTCGATGCCTATCCGCAAGCCGTGTTCACCGGCGCGGTCAAACGCATGAGTCCGACCATCGATCCGGCCAATCGCAGCGCCGATGTCGAAATCATCGTGGCGAACGACGACGGGCGCCTGAAACCGGGCATGTTCGCCAAGGTGACCCTCATGCTGCAACAACGGCATGAGGTTCTGCTGGCGCCACGGCAAGCGATACGCCGCGAGGGCGATATCGCTTCGGTCTTCGTGGTGCAAGAGGGCACGGCGCACGTACGCCAGATCACAACGGGGTTGCAGAATGAGACGCAGGTGGAAATTCTCGACGGTCTCGACGCCGGCATGATGATTATCTTGGCCGGTCACCATCAACTCAAGGACCAAACGCCCGTCACTGTGGTTCGGCAACCGGAGGGGTCATAATATGAAGCTCTCGAGCCTCGCCGTCGCGCGTCCCGTCACCACCTGCATGTTTTTTCTGGCCATTCTGGTCCTCGGCCTCATCTCGCTTTTCCGCCTGGCAGTAGACCAGTTGCCGGACGTCACGCGCCCTTCCATCACCGTCTCGACCCTCTACGAAGGCGCCGCTCCGGAGATTGTGGAGCGACAGGTGACGGATCGCATCGAAAAAGCGCTGGCCACGATTAACAATGTCAAATCGATCCGGTCGTCATCGAGTGAAGACAGTTCACGGGTGACGCTCGACTTTAATTGGAATACCGATATCGATCTGGCCGCGTTAGAAGTGCGAGAAAAGGTGAACGACATCCTACGCCACCTGCCGGACGAAGTGGACCCGCCCCGCATTCGCAAGTACGACCCCTCCAGCCGTCCCATCATGTATCTCAACCTCGCCGCCAACGGCCCGGTGCGTTCGATGACCCTGCGGCATTATGCCGACAACACCCTGCGGTACCAACTGCAGCAGATTCCCGGCGTGGCGTCCGTCGATATCTGGGGTGGCGATACGCGAGAAATTCAGGTGCTGGCCGACCGCAGCCGTCTGGAGGGGACGGGCCTCTCTCTGGAGCGCGTCGTCACCGCCTTGCGAGACGAGAACGTCACCAAGGTGGGCGGGCATTTGGAGAGCGGGCGGACAGATTACGTGGTGCGCCCGCTGGGTGAATTTCGCCGTGTCGACGAGATCGAGGACATCGTTCTGCGGGCTGAGGGTGACATGCCGGTTTATCTCAAGGACGTGGCCGACGTGCGCGATGGCATCAAAGAGCGCCTGACGCGAACCCGGGTGAATCGCGTCAAAGGCTTGGTGCTGGCTGTCCGGAAACAGTCGGGCACGAATACGGTGGAGGTCTCGGATCAGATTCAAGAGAAGTTGCCAGCCCTGCGCGAGCGGTTGCCAGGGACCATGAAATTGAATTTGCTTTTCGACCGGGCCGCCTTCATCCGCCGCTCCATTGCCCAGGTGGAGCAGAGCGCCCTGCTCGGTGGCTGTATTGCGGTCATCGTCCTCCTGTTGTTCCTGCGCAGTATCCGGCCAACGATTATCATTGCCCTGGCGATCCCGCTGGCCGTGGTGGCGACGTTTATTCTGCTCTTCCAGGCGGATATCAGCCTCAACTGGATGTCTCTCGGCGGCCTGGCCCTGGGGATTGGCATGTTGGTCGATAATTCGGTCGTGGTGCTGGAAAACATCTTTCGCCACCGTCAAACCGGCGCCGCGCCACAGCACGCCGCGGTGGTCGGCTCGCAGGAAGTCGGCATGGCCATTGCCGCCTCGACCTTGACGACGCTGTGTGTATTTTTTCCCCTGATTTTCATGCAGGGCATGATGGGCATCGTGTTCCAGGAACTGGCCCTGACGGTGGCCTTTGCCTTGCTGGCGTCGCTCCTGATCGCCTTGACGCTCGTGCCCATGCTCTCTTCCCGCTGGCTCAAACAGATCCCGCAGACGAGTCATCCTGGCGCCTCATCGTTCGGATTGTACACGCTCTGGGGACGCACGTTAGCGGTCATCGAAGCGGCCTATCGCCGTCTGTTGTCTCTGGCGCTGCGGCGCCGCTTGGCCGTCCTGGCCCTCTGCGTGATACCGCTCGGCCTCAGCGTCTTGGCCTACCATACATTGGGTTCGGAGCTTCTACCGTCCGTCGATGAAGGTATGATGTACATCCGCCTGAACCTGCCGGTAGGCACCCGCCTGGACGTTACCGACCGCATCCTCGCCGACATGGAACAAACGGTCTACGAGACTGCGCCTGACGTGCAGGCCATGTTCGCCCGCGCCGGGCTCCGGTTTAGCGGTGGTGGCGGCACGCACTACGGCTTTTTGTGGGTGCGGCTGATTGACCGCTCGCAACGGCAGCAACCGCTCAAAAAAGTCCTGACCGTGTTACGGCGGAAACTCGCCAAGTACCCGGACGCCAAGGTCCGCATTGTGGAGCGTCCCTCAGATGTGGCCCGGTTGCTCGGCTCCAGCCGTTCGGAACGGGTGGAAGTCGACGTCTTTGGCTTCGACCTGACCCGTGGGCGTGCGTTGGCACAGCAGATTGAAAAGCGCTTGAAGGCGATGCAGGGGATCTCCTACACGCGCTTGAATATCGATGATAGCCGTCCGGAGATGCAGATCAGCATCGACCGGCAGAAAGCCGCGGCGTTGGGTGTGAGTGTGCGCACGATTTTGACAGCAGTGGAAACGAGTATTGCGGGCACGGTGGCCTCGAAATTCCGCGAAGGGCGCGATGAATACGACATTCGTGTGCGCTTTCGCAAGGCGGATCGTCAAGCCCTGGCCGATCTCGATCGCATCGTCGTCACGACGCCGGCCGGAAGGCGTGTGCTCCTGCGGAATTTGACGGTCACGCAGCGCGGTGCCGGGCCGATCGAGATCCAGCGGCGCGGCCAGGAACGGGCCGTCACTGTCCAGGCCGGCATCACCGGCGACCGTGACTTTGGCAGCATTGCCCGTGAGATTGAACACCTGCTTGCCAGCATCGAGATTCCCGAAGGCTTTCAGGCCATCATGGGTGGCGAGCGGCAGGAGCAGTTGGAATCGAACCGCAACATGATTCTGATCACCGTTTTGGCCGTGTTACTGGTTTACATGATTATGGCCGCCCTGTTCGAATCGCTCCTGCACCCCTTTGTGATTCTGTGCACCATTCCTTTCGCCGCTGTGGGTGGCCTGTTCATGCTCTGGCTGACCGGGACGAATTTGAGTATGCCGGTTTACATCGGCGCGATTATGCTGGTCGGGGTCGCGGTAAATAATGGCATTGTCATGGTGGATTACACGAACCAACTGCGGCAGCGTGGCCTGGATATCTTGGAGGCGACCCTGCAAGGCGCGGTGACGCGATTACGTCCCATCCTGATTACATCCCTCACCACCACCCTGGCGCTCGTGCCCATGGCCATTGGGCTCGGCGACGGCTCGGAGATCTGGGCGCCCCTGGGACGTGTCGTGGTCGGCGGGCTGTCCGTTGCAGCGGTGTTCACCTTGTTCTTTGTCCCCACGTTGTACAGCCTGATCGAAGCGCTGCGTACTCGCCACGCCACCACGCCACCACGCATCCCGGAGGCCGAGACCGTGGTGGGCGATTAGAGGCGATGGGCATGGCAGTCCGCATGCACACGGGTAGGATTGCCATATGAGCCAAGGAGCACGTTATGATCTCCGCAGACGAACGCTATGCGAAAAAACAAGCCACCATCCTGGGACATCGGATGAGCTACGTGGAGGAAGGCAGTGGCGATCCTATTGTGTTCTTGCATGGTAATCCTACGTCATCCTATCTGTGGCGTAACATCATGCCCCATCTGACGGATTTAGGCCGCTGCATGGCGCCGGACCTGATCGGTATGGGCGATTCGGACAAACTGGCGCCAAGCGGTCCTGAGGCCTACCGTTTTGTCGAACACCGCCAGTACCTCGACGCCCTGTTTGAGCATCTGGATATTCGCCATCACGTCGTCTTCGTCGTCCATGATTGGGGCTCCGCGCTGGGGTTCGACTGGGCCAACCGTCATCGCGGCGCCGTGCAGGGGCTGGCCTATATGGAAAGCATTGTGCGCCCCCTGACCTGGCAGGAGTGGCCGGAAGCCGCCACGCGCGTCTTCCAGGGCTTTCGCTCCCCGGCAGGCGAGGATATGGTGCTGGACAAGAACGTGTTTGTGGAGCGTGTGCTGCCCGGGTCGGTTTTGCGCCAGCTCACGGACGCCGAAATGACGGTCTATCGCCGCCCCTACGTGAATCCAGGGGAAGATCGCCGCCCGACGCTGACTTGGGCGCGCCAGATCCCGATTGACGGCGAACCGGCAGACGTCGTGGCCATTGCCGAGTCCTACGCCGCCTGGCTATCCACCTCGGAGGTGCCCAAACTGTTCATCAATGCCAATCCCGGCGCGATTCTCACCGGCCCACAGCGCGAATTTTGCTGCCGTTGGCCGCATCAGGAAGAAATCACGGTGCGTGGGAGTCATTTTATCCAGGAGGATTCGCCGGATGAGATCGGTCAAGCCGTGGCTGATTTTGTACGGCGGTTGCGCGCGTAGGGAAGATGAGCCCGCAACTTCAGACCCTTCCAAGGCGGACGCTCTCGTGATCTACCAGAAGGAGACCTCTGACACGGAGAAGCGCGATGAATGTCAATGGACTACCAGCCGATTGCTGTGTGGCGGATGATAAGGTATAACAGGGATGACTCAGGACTACGAAACCTTGCATGTCACGCGCGATAACCATGTCGTGACGGTGGAGATGCATCGCCCCGAGGCCCTCAACGCCATGAACACGGCCATGGGACGCGAGTTGCTAGACTGTTTTGAGAAGCTCTTTTGGGATAAAGACGCTCGGGTGATTATCCTAACCGGCGCCGGGGAAAAAGCCTTCTGTGTAGGGGGCGATTTGAAAGAGCGGCAAGGGATGACCGACGCAGCTTGGCGCGATCAGCATGTGATTTTTGAACAAGCCGCCTTTCGCGTCTTGCGTTGTCTGCAGCCGGTGATTGCGGCGGTGGAGGGCTTTGCGATGGGCGGGGGCTGTGAGCTGGCTGTCTTGTCGGACTTTGTGGTTGCCAGTGAGACGGCGGTGTTTGCTGTGCCGGAAGTGACGCGGGGGATCTTCCCGGGCATCGGCGGCACACAACTCCTGCCGCGCATTGTGGGGGCGCCTTTTGCCAAGGAGATGATCTTCACCGGGCGGCGCGTGCCGGCAGAGGAGGCCAAGGCCGTGGGGCTCGTGAATCACGTCGTGCCGGCTGCGCAGGCGCGGATACAGGCCAGCGAGATTGCTAGCACGATTGCCAAAAACGGCCCGATTGCGGTGCGGCAGGCGAAAAAGGCGATTGCCTGGGGGAGCGAGACGGACTTGGAAACGGGCATGCTGCTGGCTATTGAGGCGTATAACACCACGGTCAACACCGAGGATCGACTCGAAGGGGTGCGGGCGTTTAACGAGCGGCGGCCACCGGAGTTCCAAGGACGCTGAGCGAATGCGGAATGCGGAATGCGGAATGCGGAATGCGGAATGAAGACAGAGGGAACAATCTATGGCGGGGATTTCGATGACGTTGACGGAGGAGCAGGGGGCGCTGAAGCGGGCGGTGCTGGAGTTGTGTAAGCTCTATCCGGGGGAATATTGGCGAGAGCTGGATGAGAAGCAGGCGTATCCCTACGCGTTTGTGGAAGAGTTGACGAAAGCCGGCTATCTTGGCGCGTTGATTCCGGAGGCATACGGTGGGGGGGGATTGGGCATCTTGGAGGGTAGCCTGATTCTCGAGGCGATCAACCAATCCGGCGGGAACGCGGCGGCCTGCCATGCCCAGATGTATATTATGGGGACGGTGTTGCGGCATGGGTCGGAGGAGCAGAAGGCGCGGTATCTTCCCAAGATTGCCTCGGGTGAGTTGCGCTTGCAGGCGTTTGGCGTTACCGAGCCGAATTCGGGTTCGGACACGACCCAACTGCAAACGACAGCCGTGCGCAAAGGTGATCTGTATGTGATCAACGGCCAGAAGATCTTTATCTCGCGGGTTCTACAATCCGACCTGATGCTGCTCTTGGCCCGCACCACGCCTGTGAGTGACGTGCGCCGACGTACGGAAGGTCTCTCCGTCTTTCTGTTCGATATTCGTGATCTCGAAGGATTTACGGCTCGTCCTCTGCGCGTCATGTTAAACCATTCGACCAACGTCCTCTTTTTCGACCATGTGCAGGTGCCGGCGGATAGCCTCATTGGTGAAGAAGGCAAGGGGTTTGCGTATATTCTGGATGGGATGAACGCCGAGCGTATTCTCGTGGCCTCCGAATCGATTGGCGATGGGCGCTGGTTTGTGGACAAGGCGGTGCAGTATTCGAAGGACCGCGTGATTTTTGAAAAGCCGATCGGCGCCAATCAAGGTGTGCAATTTCCCATTGCCAAGGCCCATATGGCGGTTGAGGCCGCCGATTTGATGCGTCTCAAGGCGGCGGCTCTTTTCGAGGCCGGGGAGCCCTGTGGAGCGGAGGCGAATATGGCGAAATTTTTGGGGTCGGAAGCGGCCTGGGAGGCGGCAAACGCCTGCCTCGACTGCCACGGCGGTTACGGTTTTGCCTCAGAGTATGATGTCGAGCGCAAATTCCGTGAGACCCGGCTCTACAAAACGGCCCCGGTCAACAATAATTTGGTGTTGGCGTACGTTGGCCAACATGTCTTGGGCATGCCGCGGTCGTATTAAAGAAGCTGTCAGCTCTTAGCTGTCAGCTCTTAGCTAAAACCGGGGGAAGAAAAAGATCAGGGAAAGGAGTGAGCATGGGTACGGGGCAGCATATTACCATTTGTGAGGTGGGGACTCGCGATGGGTTTCAAATCGAGCCGGAGTTTATCCCGACGGAGCTGAAAATTGAAGTGGTGAATCGGCTGAGCGAGACGGGGGTGCCGGAGATCGAGGTGACGTCTTTTGTCTATCCTAAAGCGATTCCGCAACTGCGGGATGCGGAAGAGGTGATGAGCCAGATCAATCGCCGTCCTGGGACCTTCTATTCCGCTTTGGTGCCGAATGAAAAAGGGGCCAGGCGAGCCATCGATGCCGGGGTTGATAAAATTCATACCGTGCTGTCTGCCAGTGAAAGTCATAATCTGGCCAATCTCAATATGACGGTGGCCGAATCGCTGGAAAAGCTCCAGGCCGTGGCCCATGTGGCGCAGGAGGCTGGCGTGCCGTTGCATGGGGGGATTTCGACCGCTTTAGGGTGTCCGTTTGAGGGCGAGGTGCCGCTGACGCAAGTGGAGTCGATTGTGGCGCGTTTGGCCGATATGGGGTTTGGAGCCATTGGTATTGCGGATACTACGGGGATGGCGAACCCGGCGCAAGTGAAACGTACGTTCGCGTATTTGCTGCCGAAATTCCCGCATGTGAGCTGGTCGCTGCATACCCATAATACGCGAGCGATGGCGATTCCCAATATTCTGGCGGCGCTCGATTATGGTGTGACCGATTTCGATTCGTCCGTGGGCGGTCTGGGCGGGTGTCCGTATGCTCCGGGGGCTACGGGCAATGTGTGCAGTGAGGACTTGGTGCATTGCCTGCATGAGATGGGGTGTGAGACCGGCATTGACTTGGAGACCCTCGTGGAGACGGCCAAGCGCGTTGAGGAGATTGTTGGCTACACTTTGCCTGGGCAGGTGATGAAGGCCGGAAAATCCGATCGCCGCTACCAGGTGCCGCACCATGTGGCAGAGCGCCTCGCGGCTCTATAGGCGCCCGGAAACACGTCTTTCTATATCTTGTCTATGCAAAAACGACGTCATTCATTGGGTCCCGCTTCTGCCGTCTGTTGCTACCATTCCCACTGTCAGGCCGCCCTACCATTTGCCGTTGGGGCGGCGCTTGCGACTTTCCCTGCCACCATTGGGCTTTTGTCAAGATTCTTTCGTGCGTTGCCGATAATATCCCAAGCACATCAAAGGCTTGGGGACACTCCGCACTGATGTGCTGCAACCCACGACCCGCATGATAGCGAACTCACAATAGCCTCATGGCATGATATCGACATGCCAATCAGTGCCTGGGCATCATTACCTTTATATATATATTTCTCCTGGGGAAAGATCTAAATTTAATTTGCCTCAGTACTTAGTCGTCTCTTCCTCATGGCCTCGCACAGACGCACAAGCGTCTAGGCCGAAGTTCCCCTGGCAGAATAGGCGGAGGGTTAAGTAGATCAACAGGTTGGCCCAGTTCAAAAGTCCATTTACATGGGAATAATCCAACCTCCTGAAACGACATGGCTTATGGTCATACGTTTGCAGACGATGTCAAGCCCATGTGGCAGAATAGGAGCGAAAATTTTGCGATTTACATGGGAACAAAGGTCAATTCGTTTCAGGCTTTTGAGTTTTTATTTCGACAAGTTGTCGCCGAATCACGGGAGGAACTTCGGTCTAGGCTGGGGGGCGGCGGGACTTATGCGCACGGGGGGTAGTTCCGTGGCACAACAAGCACGTGTGGTGATTACGGGTCTTGGCGCGGTTGCACCGAATGGCATTGGCAAAGAGGCGTATTGGGACGCCTTGACATCCGGCCGTTCCGGTATTGACCGCATTACCCATTTCGACGCCAGTTCATTCCCAAGTCAAATTGCCGGGGAAGTGAAAGGATTTCAGCCCACAGCATACATTAACCCGCACGAAGTCAAACGCCTTTCGAGGGCCGCTCAGCTTGGCGTGGCTGCCGTGAAGATGTCGATAAAAGATACCGGCATCGTGGTAACCTCACAGAATGAAAGCAAAATCGGCGTCGGTTTCAGCACGTCGCTAGGCAAGGCTGAAGCCTATGAGACCGATCATCTTCCTTTCCTCAATAGGGGGATGCGCGGCATTGCGCCGTCCACGGCTGGCGCCATACCGCCCCATAGTGTTTCGAGCCAAGTCGCCGTCGCCCTGGGCGTCAGTGGCCTCTGTTTCACCTTATCGACGGGGTGTACGTCTGGTGTCGACGTGGTGCAGTGGGGATACCAACAAATCTGTCTGGGGCAGGCTCCTGTGGTCGTGGTCGGCAGTACGGAAGCCCTCCTGAATCCCTTTACGTTTAGTGCGATATGCGCCGTGGGGGTGCTCTCAAAACGTAACGACGAGCCACAGCGGGCCTCACGGCCCTTTGAGAGAGACCGAGACGGCTTGGTGCTGAGCGAAGGACGGGAGCCGTTGTCCTGGAGGCATTTGCACATGCCCAACAACGACAGGCGCCGATCTATGCTGAGGTATTCGGCTGTGCCAATGGGCGGGAGGGAGAAGATCTCAAATGTGATATTCAAGGCACGGGCATGGCCCAAGTGATGGAGACGGCGCTCCATCATTCGGGTCTGTCTAAACGTCGTATTGACTACATTAGCGCCCATGGCACCGGGCTGCGCGATTATGACACGGCTGAGACCCATGCCATTAAATCAGTGTTTGGCCCCCAGGCTTATAACATTCCCGCGAGTTCGATCAAATCGATGATCGGTCAACCCTTCGCCGCTGCTGCTTCTCTACAAATGGTGGCGGCCTGCCTGACGTTACAACATGGCGTGATACCGCCCACCATCAATCTCGATGTTCCCGACACCTGCTGTGATCTTGACTATGTATCGCACCGTGCGCGTCGAGCCCGTCTCCAGTATCTCCTTGTGCACGCACATGGCATGGGGGGAACCGGCGCCGCTCTTGTCCTCGGAAAAACTGAGAGCTAGGGGCGAAGATGAGCGCAACGTTTCTGCCAATTTTGCCCTTGTGGGTGATTAATCTTACCCTCGTGGTACTCGTCTATATCCGGGCTCCCTTCAAAGCGTCTCACCAGGCCTTTACGGCGTTTGTCCTCTCCGTGGTCCTCTGGTCGTTTTGCTTGAAGATGGTTGACGTCTATAGCGCGGGTTCGGGGGGTATCTTCTGGGGCCGTCTGATTTTTACCACGGCGAGCCTGGTCGGCATGAGCCTCGTGGTGTTTTGTCAGACGTTTCCCGATCTCGACCGCTTTGAGTGGGGTCGAGGTCTACGGTTGTTCCTCTTGTTGGGTGCCGTCATCATGTGTAGCACCTTCACACCGCTCATTATGATTGATGTGAACGTCACAGCGGCTGGACACTTACAGCCACGTTACGGACCCTTGCACCCCCTGTTCGGTATCTTTATCTTAACCTCTGTGCTCTATGGGATTTGGTCTTTAGCAAAGAAATGGTGGGTCGCCCGCGGCCGCAAGAAATTACAGATGCAGTATCTCTGGCTAGGTTTAGGCTTTTTCCTGGTCGGGGCGACGACAACCAATCTGATTATTCCTGATCTGACCCACAATTCCTATTTAAGTGCGTACGGACCTTATTTCACGCTCTGCTTCATTGGCATGACGGCTCATGCCATTATTCGGCATCGCCTGATGGATATCCGCCTCGTCGTCCGCCAGAGCGTGACGTATGGGTTATCGGTAGGCATTACAGTTGGCATTATGTGGAGCGTCCTGACTGCCATTGGTCGAGCCATCTCCCTGCAAGGCCACTACGTGTTATCGACCCTGGCTCTGTGCGTGGGGGTCGGGAGCATCGTCGTGTTTTATCCGTTACGTCAGACCCTCCAGCGTCTCTTGGACAAATATTGCTACCGGACAGGGTATGATGACCGCCAGGCGACCCGCATGATGAGTCAAGAGCTGTTGGGGTTGATGCGCCTCGCCCCGCTCTATGATTATCTCACCTCGTTTTTGCTCACGATGTTGAAGGTTGAGTCCACGGCCATCTATCTGTGCGGTGACCAGGGTGTTCTGGAGTGCTGTGTGTTCCAACACGCCCATGGCGACCAGGCGGTGCCGGAAACGACGGCCGCGCCAGAGGCGATCGAGATTATGGCGCGTGTTGGGGTGCCCCTGGTCTTTGATGAACTCGGCCTCTGGCCGAACCGCCGTGAAACCTTTCATCTCTCCGCGGTCTTTGTTGCCTTGCGCTGCGAGGTCATCGTCCCGTTGCTCGTTGAGACGAGAGTCGTCGCGATCCTGAGCATCAGTGAAAAGTTGTCAGGGGATCCGTTTTTCCAGCATGATGTCGAGCTGTTAACGACCGTTGAGCATCAAGCGAGCGTGGCGCTCCGGCGTGCTCAGCTCTATGAAGAGGCGGCCTGGATGCAAGAGTATAACGCGAGCATCCTGCGCCAGATGAAAAGCGGCGTTGTCGCCATCAACACGGATGGCATGATCACGATGATGAACGAGGCCGCAGCGGACTTGCTCATGATGACAACGGATGCGGCCGTCAATCACCCCGTTGCCGACGTGCTCGACACGGAATTGAGCGCGCCGTTGCTTTCCACCCTCACAGGGAATGTCATCTTCACCGATCATGAAACCAGCGTCCTGTTGGCCTCAGGCCGTGCCCTCCAGGTGATGTTGAGCACGTCGGTATTCCAGCGGCCGGAAGTCGGGCTTGCCGGCACCATTTTAGTGTTTCATGACCTCTCGCGGGTGAAAGAATTTGAGGCGGAGAAACGTCGTATCGAGCGCTTGGCTTCGGTTGGCGCATTTGCCGGCAAGATCGCTCATGAGATCAAAAATCCCCTGGTCGCGATCAAGACGCTGGCCGAATTACTCCCGGAGCAGTATGACGATGAGGAGTTTCGGACGACGTTTGCGCAAGTCGCGTTACAAGAAGTCAAGCGCATTGACGATCTGGTACAGCGGCTACGGAGTGTGCGCGCCGTCATGCCGGCACGGACGCAGCAGATGAGTATCATCGCGCCTCTTGACGAGACGCTTGTCTTGCTCTCCGGCGAGTTCCGGAAACAAAGCATCGAGGTGAGGCGCCAGTATCACGCACCTCTACCCTCCATCATGGGAGATCATGATCAACTCAAACAGGTGTTTTTGAATCTCTGTTTGAATAGCGTCGAAGCCATGGAACAAGGCGGCTTACTGCAGATCACCATCGCCGCTGAACTCGGGCACGACCATGCTCCGTCCGCCTTGACGGTGCAGATTCGTGATACCGGTCCAGGTATTCCGGAGGAATATTTGCCGAAGATCTTTGAACCGTTCGTGACATCGAAAGCGGATGGCAGCGGTTTAGGCTTGGCTATCTGTAAGGGTATCATTGACTGGCATCGTGGCACGATTGCCGCCGCCAATTGTCCGGATATGTCCGGCACCACATTCACGCTGAGGTTACCTGCTTGCCAGAGGGAAGATGCCTATGAAGTCCCTGCTCCTGATGACGGATGCACAACAGCCGCACGCACAATTTCAACCCCTGCATGATGATACCTACACCCCCTTGACCGCCACCTCGCTGGACGAAGCCCTCGATCTTCTCAGGCTCGCTAAAGTCGACCTGGTGGTCGTGGCGTTGCAGGAGCGAGCGGAACTCGCGACCCGCCTTTTCGAGCAAGCCAAAGTGCTGCATCCGCACTGTGTGACGCTCTATATGGCGCCTGCTCTGCCGGAGACCGTGACGGGAGAGGGACGCGATTTGCCGCCGAGCGATTTTTTCCTGCGCCGCCCGTTCGCTCATGAGGACTTGCGTCAAGTGCTCGCTCAAGCACTGGAAAAGCAACGGTTGGTTGAAGAACTCGCCGCGCTGCGTGGGCATAGCCCCGGGCCGCAGCCGCCGATGCCAACGCCTCCGGGAGGCGAACTCTCCTTAGCACGCATTGGACAGATTCTGCGTGATTTTGCCAAAGCATTCAGTACGAATTTCGATTTACAGGGCTCCTTGACTCTCTTTCTCGATGCCATCAACGCCTTCCTGCGGCCGAGCCGGTTGTCGATTCTCGTCCGCAACCCGGTCACGCGCGTCTTTGAAATCCGTGCCCATCACGGTTTGGTGCCGCAAGTCGCCGAGCAGTTGCGGCTACGGGACGAGGATGGTTTGCCCCTGTGGTTGATGACCGAGGCGCGCATTCTTCAACGCGCGGAAGTCGAAAGCGCGTTACATGTGCCCGCCAACTTGGAAATCCACCGAGAAATGCAGGCTTTGCGGACCGTTGCGAGTATGCCTCTGATGGCGTCGGGCAAACTGGTTGGGATTCTCAATGTGGGCGAGCGCGTCACCGGTGTGCCGTATACGGATGACGAACTTGACCTCCTTTTTAGCCTGGCCAACCATGTCGCCATTAGCATTCAAGACATTACCCTCTATCAGGAAGTGCAGTCTCAGAAGAGTTTTACCGAGAAAATCTTACGCTACATGAGTAGCGGGGTGATTACGATTGATGCCCATGAGAATATCCGTATCTGTAACCATCGGGCGGCTGAGATTTTTGGGAAGACCTGGTCGGAAGTTCTCCATGCCGACCTCCGCAGTTTGCCATCTCCTTTAGGGGATATGTTGTATGAAACGCTGCGTGACGGATCATCCTATGACAAGCATGAAGTCGTGGTCACGGCGGACAAACGGCCTCTAGAAGTCAGTACGTACCAGGTTCTTGACGAGCAACTCCGGGTTGCGGGCAGCGTGATGGTTTTTCAGGATCTCACCTCGCAAAAACAGCTGTATGAGGAGCGCCGTCGAGCCAACCAACTCGACTTTTTGAATAAAGTTGCCGGACGCATGGCCCATGAGATTAAGAACCCTCTCGTGTCCATCCGGACATTTGTTGAATTGCTAGATGAGCACTATGCGGACGAGGATTATCGGGAGCAGTTTAGTACCATTGTGAGTCAGGATATTCATACCATTAATGTGATAACAGAAAAACTCGTCAGTTTTGCCAGTAATATTTCATACAATTTTGAGTATGGTTGTATCAATAATATTCTTCAGATACTCGAAATGACGTTGAAGTTTGATAAAAGATCATCTCTCATACATTATATAGATGATCCTATGTACAATAGTGAAAATACAGGAACATCACAAATTGAATTGATATGCGATGATAATTTGCCCTATGTAAAATTCGATGTGGAACAACTTCATAAAGCTATAATGTATATTGTCATTTTTCTAATACAAATTTCTGATAGTAATAAAAAAATTTTGTATCATCGCAAAAAAAATAAATCCAAAAATTCTATTTGCGAAGATGTATGGATATACATTACTCTAACTGGGTAAGATATAAAGATTGATCCTAATGAATTGCAGCATTTATTTGATCCGTTTGGTATTGATCAAAATACCTTGATAGATGTCGGACCCTGTGTGAGTCAGAAGATTATTGAAGAGCATGGTGGGAGTCTCGAAGTTTCTTACGAAAAGACGGGTGATCTTACCTTTATCATTGCCCTACCCTCGGGACACGAACCACGAGCTAGTGTAGAGTGAGTCATGGGAAACAACCGGCGGATTCTGGTGTTAGATGATGAGCTTGGGCCGCGTGAGGCCCTACGTATGATGCTGAAATCCCGTTATGAGGTCATGACTGCCAGTACCGGTTCTGAAGCCCTTGAACTGGTGCACACGATGCCGCCAGACCTTGCCTTTTTGGACATTCAAATGCGGGAGATGAATGGCATTGAGGTGTTGAAGGCGATCAAGGGCATCGATGCCAGCATTGAGGTGATCATGATGACGGCTTACGCCTCGCTGGAAACGGCTCGGGAAGCCATGTCGTATGGGGTGTCCGAGTATCTCATCAAGCCCTTTAGCAAGGCGGAAGTCGAGCAAGCGGTCGCCAAAGCCCTGGCGCGGCGAGACGAGAGCACGGAATCACGCTATGAAGTCCGGGCGCTGTTGGAGCAGATGCACGCCCTCGCTGAAGTCTCCACGCAGGGAGCGAGCTATCAGGATTTTATCCAGAATGCGCGGAGTCTCCTCGAACAGAGCCGACGGGAGTTGAACGCGGCGGCCGCCACCTTTCACGTCCTCGATGAGGTCCAGCATCATCTCGTCTGTGAGGTCATCGTGGGGGGGGGGCGGACCGCCATCGCCAATTTTTTATGGGCGAGGCTTGGTGCGCCGCGTTGCAGCATCTGTTGTTGGGGCGCCAACCCGTCCTTCTCGCTTCCGAGACCTCGGATTTTCATCATCAACGCCTGGCCCAGGTCCTACAGCCTCTGGGATATGAGGCGGGTGTGCTGGTCCCTATTCTCGCGGGCAACGAGGTCTTAGGGGGCTTGGCCTTGTTCTATGAAGCGATGCCCGATCGGAAAAATTACGCGCACTAGGCGAGATGGCCGCTGGCGTTGCGCATAACTTCAAAAATATCCTTGGGACGATCCTCGGCTATACACAACTCTTCCAAGACGAGCCGGAAGATGAAGCAGAAGTGCATGAAAGCTTGACCATGATCGAGAAGGCAGCGAGAGATGCGACCCAGATGGTACAGCGTATTGAGACGTTTGGACGAGGGACGTCCACGGCGGATTTCGTCTCGACGGATCTGCCACAACTGGTGCAGGAGATGGTGGATGTGACACGGCCGATCTGGAAAGATCAGGCGCAACAGCGAGGCAAGCTCATCGAGGTGACCCTACAACTCGAGGCTGTACCTCTGGTGTACAGCCGGGCCGCCGAGATTCGTGAGGTGGTGACGAACCTCATGATCAATGCCGTCGATGCCATGCCTCAGGGCGGAAGGATCACGCTGTCCACGTACCAGAGCGAGCACTACGCTTGCATTGCCGTCTCCGATACCGGTACGGGCATGCCAAAAGAGGTGCAACGCCGGATTTTTGATCGCTTTTTCAGTACGAAAGGGAATAAAGGGACAGGACTCGGATTAAGCGTATCGCATACCTTGCTGAAGGGCCATGGAGGCGATATCGAGGTCGAGAGTACCCCGGGCAACGGGACGACATTTGTCGTGACCTTGCCGATTGCCTAAAGCCGCAACTTACCACCAGCGCCACTCGCCTGTGAGCAGCACCTGCAAGCCGAGGAGCAGGTTGGTCACGGCGTGGGCCAGGATACACGGCCACAATCGGCCGGTTGTGTAGAGTAGACAGTTATAAATCAGGCCTGCCATCATTCCCGCAAGCCAGAGGTGATGCTCAAGTCCAAACAGCACCATCGTAACGAGGCACGATAGCGGCGTAAACATGCCAAGACGGATGGAGATGAATTGAGGCGATACGAGGTATCGGATGAGCCAGGAGCGCCAGAAAAGCTCTTCCATGATGGGCACCACAACCACGGCCCCGAAGAGTCGTATCGCGGCCAAAAACATGCCGAGGCCGACCCCGGCTTGAAATGGATTGTAGCCGGTCGTTGACCCTTGCATCGCCCATGGCCACTCCATCCGTACCCAAGCCACATAGACGAGGCCTCCCATACCGATAGCCAGACCGATCTCCCCGCCATGTGCAAAGGCGCGACCTGTTGACTCTCGATAAGCCGGCCAGGCGTAGCACAACGCCGCCAGCACAGCCGCGATGCGTACCGGATAGAGCCACAGCGCCAGCACGTCACACACAGGCGCCAGGGCTGGACTCAGCGTCCCGAGCCCTTGCAGCAGCGAGTTCAGCATCAGAAAGGCCATAAACAGCGCGAAGGGCAGAATCCGCGGTAGAGCTGCGTCTGTCCCCCATGCATACCCCTTCAGGGATCGCTTCTTACGGACATCGACCGAACGTTCGAGCATCGTACACGCCTCGCCGAGATGGAGGTTCTCCGTGCGGTGGCACGCCCTCTTCTTCAATTCCGCATTCCGCAGTTACGATGCTGTAGCTGAGGCATTGACAAAAAGATGGTAGGCGGGATTCTGGCTTTCGTCACAGACGTAGCCGATTTCCGTCAAAAATGTTTTAAATGCCGCGTGATCTTCCGGTGGGACTTGCATGCCGACTAGGACGCGGCCCGGATCCGCACTGTGGTTGCGATAGTGGCACAGGCTAATGTTCCACTTGTGACTTATGCTCTGCAGGAAATCCGCCAACGCCCCGGGGCGTTCCGGGAACTCGAAGCGATAGAGGCGTTCCTGTTGCGCCTGTGGGGCATGTCCCCCGACCATATGCCGGACATGCAACTTGGCCATTTCGTTGTCGCTGAGATCGAGCGTGCGCAAACCCTGTTGTTCGAGGGTCTCGATCACCCTGGTGATTTCCTCACGATTGTGCACTTCCACGCCGACGAAGACGTGGGCTTCCTCCGGATCCGCATAGCGATAGTTGAATTCGGTGATACGGTGGGTGTCGAGGAGCGAGCAAAAGGCTTTGAAGCTCCCAGGCCGTTCCGGGATGGTGACAGCCAAAATCGCCTCACGTTCTTCGCCAAGTTCGGCGCGTTCCGCGACATAATGCAAGCGGCCAAAATTCATGTTTGCCCCGGACGCAATCGCTAACAGGACTTCGCCCTTGAGGTGATGACGCGCCACATAGGATTTGGCCCCCGCGATACTGAGCGCCCCGGCCGGTTCGAGGATCGACCGCGTATCCTCAAAGACGTCTTTGATCGCCGCACAGATCGCGTCGTTATCGACCAAGATGATATCATCCACAAGTTCCTGACAGAGTCGAAACGTTTCTTTGCCAACCTCTTTGACGGCGACGCCATCGGCAAACAATCCAACCTGTTGCAGTTGCACGCGCTTGCCTTGCTGTAACGAGTGGGACATGGCTGCCGCATCCACTGGCTCGACCCCGAAAATTTTGATCTTCGGCCGGAGCCGCTTGATGTACGCGGCAATGCCCGCAATCAAGCCCCCGCCGCCGACAGGGACAAAAATGGCAGACATGGGTTTGCTATACTGGCGCAGAATTTCCATGCCGATGGTGCCTTGCCCGGCGATGACCTCAGGATCATCGTAGGGATGGACGAAGATCCGTTGTTCTTGCGCGGCTAACTGGCCGGCCTGATCCTGTGCTTCAGCGTACGAATCGCCGTGCAACTCGACGCGGGCGGCCTAGGCTTTGCACCGCTTTGATTTTGATCTGGGGCGTGGTAATGGGCATGACGATCACCGCGCTGCAGTCCAACGTCTTCGCGGCCAGCGCGACGCCTTGGGCATGATTTCCCGCCGAGGCTGTGATCACACCCCGCTGCCGCGTCTCGGGTGAGAGCTGGGCCATTTTGTTATAGGCGCCTCGGAGCTTAAAGGAGAACACCGCTTGCATGTCCTCGCGTTTGAGGAGCAGCTGATTCTGCAGGCGCTGGGAGAGGTGCACCGCGGGTTCCAGAGGGCTTTCGATCGCCACGTCATAGACGTGGGCCGTTAAGATCCGTTCCAAGTAGTCGGTAGGCATGAGATCGCACCATGAAAAAGCGTTGTGGATAGATACGGCCGCGCGAGCCGCTCCCTACACTGTATTGTACCCGATTGCACGCGGTGTTGGGGTTTGCCGCATCCCGGTCGCAGCTTGGAAAGCCTCAGGGGGCAGTGTACAATCCGCACACGTGCATATCGGGAACTGTACCTGCAATGTCCGTATAGGGTCACGCAGAGAGATAAGGATGGCTTGGAAAGGAAGGTACCGATGACACAGAAACCGGCAGTGGGGCTCGTCGCCGTCGCCGGACGGCGTCAAGCAACCCTTGAAGTCGTACAACAACTGGAGAAAGAAGGCTTTAGCGGCTTGTATTGCCCCAGCCTCGGCGATGGCTTGGCCTTGTGTGAGGCCTTGGCTTTGGTCACGCATGAGATTCCGTTTGGCACCAGTATTGCCAACATCTATACGCGCCACCCGCACGATTTTGCCCAGACGGCCGCCTTTATTCATGAGATCTCCAATGGCCGTTTCCGGTTTGGCGTTGGGGTCAGCCATGGTCCCACGCACGAGCGTCTGGGCATCAAGGTCGGCAAGCCCTTGGGCGAGATGCGCCAGTTTGTGGAAGACCTCCGGACCGGCGCCCAGCAGATCACCGGTGAACTCCCACCCATCATCTTGGCCACATTGCGTCAGAAGATGGTGCAATTGTCGGCGGAAATCAGTCAGGGCGCGGTGTGGGCGAATGCGGCTCGATCCCATATGGCCGATTCGTTGAGTGCGTTGCCAGCGGCGAAACGCCAGGATAGCTCGTTTTTTATCGGGAACATGATCCCAACCTGTATCTCCGATGACAAGGACGCCGCCAGCGCCGTCCTGCGTCGGGTCCTCAGCAGTTATGTGCGCTTGCCCAATTACCAGAATTATTGGATCGAAGCCGGCTATGAAGAGGAAATACTGGCCATCCGGCAGGCCTTGGCCAACCAGGAGACCGACAAAGTCCCGGCTCTCATGACGGAGCGTTGGCTACGTGATGTCACGCTGTTTGGCCCGGTTGCCGAAGTCCGCGAGGGCATTGAGGCCTGGAATGAGACCGGCATCAACTCGCTCATTCTGGTGCCTTCGTCGGCACGAGGCAATCAAATGATGGCGTTTCAAGAGATGATCGAAGCGTTTCGTTAATGCTCTTGCTTATTGTGGCGGCATATGTCTTTCCGTCTAAAGCCCGTATTCGTGATGGCTCCGGACTTCCTCATTGATGCAGCCAGACCGTGAGGCATCCCCCTGTACTGACGGTCGCGCCATGGACGGCGACAATATCCGGGAAACCGTCGTGATTCAGATCTCCCAGCGCAATCCCGTAAGGCAATGGCAAACCTTTCGACGGCAATCCACTCTGAGCTTGTAGCGTCCATTGTCCTCTGCCATCGCCCGTGAACAGGAAAAGGCCATATGCCGTATTGGTACTGGTCTGGGTGACATTCCCGCCAGCCACGATGTCCGGATGCCCATCGTGATCCATGTCGCCAAGGGCAATGCCCCAGTTGGGTGAGGGTGGCAAGACTTTCAACCCATGAGACGCCGGCGTCCATCCCCCGGCGCCATCTCCCACATACGCATCTGGTTAACCATCATGTGTCCCGGCTGCAGGGCGCGAGCCGCTTGGGCAAGGGGTGGCGTCAGTTGCTCCGGATACACCCAGCCCAGTTGGCCCCCGTGCTGAGCTGAGGCGGGGTCCAGCGAGCGCTCTGCAGCCAGCTCGCGAAAGGGCTGCCCCTGCTGCACAGCCTGCTGTATCGTCCTCGCTTCGTGCTCAGAGCGTACCAGGATATGGGACAGGCGCATGCGGGGGGGGAGCAAGAATTGATCTTGATGCGCGTCATAATAGCGGCGCATCTCGGCTTCGCTGATTGCGAGTGGCGCCTCCGGCATGCGTGACTGCAGATACGCCGTGGCCAGGATGCGGTCGATCTGCATGCGCAACTGTGGCTGTTCCGCGAAGCCATGGTGGCGTGCCTCCCGTGCCAGGAGCTGACCAAAAATCACGTCTTCCACCACGATCCGGACCTCCGAGGTCTTGACGCCGAGGCCAAACCAGGAAACGAGTTCCGGGTGGTAGGCGGCAAAGTCCTTGAGGGTGAGCTGACCGTCATCAAACGTTGCCAAGAGCCGCGTGGCGCCGCCTGCCCCAGCCCAACACAGAGGCTGTAAGATCGCCACGAGTAGGCAAGTCATAACCCAGGTTCTGCGCATCATGTTTCTCTCCTCTGCGCCCGTCTCTGCGGTACGCTGTAAGTGCCTGGGCATCATGACCTTTATATATTAGGGTTGTTCCCCAATAGTTAATGAGGTAGGCTATCCTCCCCCAAACGATGGAGGGAGCCCAGCCAGGTC
>CBCXVS010000089.1:0-24764 GCA_965178525.1 uncultured bacterium
ATCGGCGTAACTGCTTCATCAAGAAAGGAGTTGGCTTAACTGAATGCCATTCCGGAGAGCCCTGAAGAACATCACGCGCCAGAAACGGTATCGCCAGTTCCAAGGAAGCGTGGCGCTGCTCACCCTGATTCCTTTGCTGGTCACCTCCGCCATTGCCAACCGTCCCGTCTTCACAACCGATCTCTGGCACCGTGTCTACGCCCGAGGATTCCATATGATCGACAT
Source organism: uncultured bacterium (assembly GCA_965178525.1). Lineage (GTDB taxonomy): Bacteria > Tectomicrobia > Entotheonellia > Entotheonellales > Entotheonellaceae > CBCXVS01. The sequence goes on from CBCXVS010000089.1 coordinate 226, forward strand.
GGTGAGACCTCGGCCTGACCAGGATGCGTATCGGCAAGAGTTGGGCGCGTACCTGGTGCGGCATCAGAGCGTTGATAGGTATCGATTGCATCGAGATATCAGCTATCTGAGGAGTCTGGGCTGGCAGATCACCGGCCGCGATCTTTTCTTCATGACGCGTGTCGTCGCGGGCGAGGCCGGAAATTACTACCATCGCCGAAATTATCGGCAGTCGCAGCGGACAGACATGGAGGCCATCGCGTATGCGATCATTGACCGGTACGCGGCAGCGAAGGCCAATGCGTGTCTCAGGCGGATGTACATTGGCGGGAAAGGCGTGACGCTTTATAACGTGGTCATGCATGACTTGCAATTTAGCATTGCCAATAGCAAAAGGCGTCGGCGCCGATGGCACAGCGCCTTTCAAAGGAGCCAACTCCTGCATGGCGTCAAGGATCGTGGCAAATTTTTGCAAGCCTATGCCGCAGTAGTTGAAGCTCTGATCGGGGCGACACGAAGCCTTGAGGATCCAACCGGAGGCTCCGTCAATTATAAGAATAATGCGGTGTGGTATGCGGGAAAAAAGAAATGGGATGGGAGTCCTGCCTGTGGCTTCACATTGAAACGTGTGGGGAATATCGAAGCCCACACGCATTACGCCCTCGCCGATCGTGCCGGCAAGAATCCTGTGCGAGCGTATCGGCGAGCCCTCCTGAGTACCTAGGGACAGCTAAAGGTCAAATAGTTAAGTAAGATGCAGAAGTCTTCGGGTCTTTTGGCCCCCTCTCCCTGGCCAGGGAGAGGGGGTGAAATTGGTGCCCAGGTACTTAGATGCGGCGCAAATGCCGTGTCGATTCCACAGGTGGAGCTGGTGACGTATACGCCCCCCACGTGATCAGCAACTCCTCAATCCACTGTGCAATCTTGTAGTACAGGTCGCTCAACGTCCGCCTTAGCGTGTGCAGGGCAGCCGTGGCACGTTCACGGATGGTTGGATTGGCATCGTGCAACGCCTGTAGCAGGGGCTGCAACGCCCGTAGGTCGCCGCTTTTACCTAGAGCCTCTAGGGCTTGTAGACGTTCGGGTTCGGACGCCGACGCGGCGTCACGGATCCAACGCTCGATGTCGTCAGCCTCGGCGTTGCGCGTCCCGCCCCAGTTGCCGAGAAGCAGGAGCAGACTCGCCAGTGTGACGGCATACATGATCTTTCGTGTCATGATCACTCCTCCTCACTCCAGACCCGCTTTTGTCTGATGCGTTAGTCGTCCTTTTGCGAGGCTGTCAAAGCCTGATCCAGATCCCACAGAAGGTCGTCGAGACTCTCCAAACCCACCGAAATGCGGATCATATCCGGACTCAGGCCAGCTGCCACTTGTTCTTCGTCGGTCAACTGCTGATGCGTGGTGCTGCCGGGATGAATCACCAGACTCTTGGCATCTCCTACGTTGGCTAGGTGCGAATGGATCTTGACCGATTCGATGAAGCGCCGGCCGGCGTCGCGTCCGCCCTTGATGCCGAAGGTAAAAATCGCGCCAGGACCTTTGGGAAGATATTTTTGCGCTTTGGCGTAATACGGATTCTGCGGCAAGCCAGGATAACTGACCCAGGGGACGAGGGGATGCTCGTCGAGCCATGTGGCGACCGCCTGGGCGTTCTGCACATGGCGATCCATGCGCATCGAAAGCGTTTCGAGACCCTGCAGAAAGAGAAAGGAGTTGAATGGGCTCATACAGGCGCCGAGATCGCGCATCATCTCGACCCGGGCTTTCATGATAAAGGTAAAATTCCCGAACGTTTCCCAGTAGCGCATGCCATGATAGCCGGGGGAGGGCTCGACCATTTCCGGAAACGTACCGTTGTCCCAGTGAAAGGAACCGCCATCGACGATGATGCCGCCGATACACGTGCCGTGGCCACCGATGAATTTGGTGGCCGAATGCACCACGATATCGGCGCCATGATCGAAGGGCCGGCAGAGATAGGGCGACGCAAAGGTATTGTCGATCATCAGCGGGATATGGTGCTCCCGCGCGATCTTGGAGACCGCCGCGATGTCGAACACATCCGCATTGGGATTGCCAATGGTTTCGCCGTAGAGCAGTTTTGTTTTTGGAGTTATGGCCTTGCGGAAGCTTTCCGGATCGCCGGCATCAACGAAGTGCGCCGTAATGCCGAAGCGCTTGAAGGTCAGGGCGAACTGATTGTAGGTGCCGCCGTATAATGAACTCGACGAGACCATTTCATCGCCATTCTGCAGCAGCGTGGTGATGGCCACCAGTTGGGCCGCTTGCCCCGATGCGGTGGCCAGGGCGCCGACGCCGCCTTCCAGAGAGGCGACGCGTTCTTCAAACGCCGCCGTCGTGGGATTGGAAATGCGCGAGTAGATATTGCCGAATTTGTTCAGGGCAAACAGATGCGCCGCATGTTCGGTGTCTTCGAAGACGAACGAGGTCGTCTGGTAAATCGGCATGGCCCGGGCCCCGGTGGATTGATCCGGAGTCTGCCCAGCATGCAGCATGCGGGTATCAAAACCGAAATCGAAATTCTCTGCCATGATACATGATCCTTATAGCGCGAAGGGCGGCGTTGTCCGGATGGTATGGCCTGTGAAGGCACGCGCGTTACTTTTTCTCAAAGACACACTCGTACCGGTCTGAGGTAACGATGCCCGTTTGCAGGCCGACCACATCCAGCCCGTAGTCTTTTTTGCCATAGAACCGGCAGTGCTCGATTTTCACGCAGCGGTCTATCACCACGTCCATGCCGGCGGCTGCCGCTTGCGCCGCGGCTTCGTCGTTGATGACGCCGATTTGCATCCAAAAGACCTTGGCGCCAATCTCACGCGCCTCGCTCACCAAGGGTAGAACGGTTTCCGGCTTCCGAAAAATGTCGACAATGTCGACCGGGTCTTGGATGTCCAAGAGCGATTGATAGCACTTCAGGCCCAGAATCTCGTCATAACTCGGGTTCACCGGATAGACCGTATACCCTTTGCTCTTCATATGGACTAAGGCGCGATAACTGGCGCGGGTCGGATTGCCGGACACCCCGACCATTGCGATCCGGCGGTACTTCGTCAGGATGTCGCGGGGGTGCTCCGACAACGACCCTGTCATAATGCCTGCATAACGTGCCACACTACCTCCTTACTGACTGCGTCCGAGTTCGTCCGTCTTTGCATCATGAGGCTCAGCCGAGCATTTCCAACGCCACGGCGGCCCAAGTCAAGCCGGCGCCAAATGAGGCGAGCACGAGCGTATCGCCCGGCTGCAAGCGGCTGGCTTGCCGCACCTCATGTAAGGCCAATAACACGGATGCCGATGACGTGTTGCCGTAGGCGTCGATATTGACCATCACCCGCTCACGCGCCAGGGAGAGTTTCCGCGCTGCCGCGTCAATGATGCGCCAGTTGGCCTGATGGGGGATGAGCAACTTCAAGTCATCTAGCGAGCGGCCGGCCTTTTCCAGTACGTCCGTGACCAATGCCGGCAAGGTTCGCACCGCGAAGCGATAGACGCTGCTGCCATTCATGCGCAGAAAGTGCTGCTTATTCTCGACCGTGGTGTGACTGGCGGGTTCACGCGATCCCCCGGCCTGCACCTTGATCACATTCGCTTTGCTGCCATCGCTGGCCCAGGTATGGGCTAAAAGGCGTAGGCGATGTCCCTGGCCGCCGCCACGTTGTAAGACCACGGCACCGGCCGCGTCTCCAAACACCAGGGCGGTTTCCGTATCCTGCGCGTCCACGATGCGCGAGGCCACTTCGGCCCCCACGACCAGGACGGTGTGAAAGAGGCCCGCACGGATGAGCCCGGCCCCGGTAATCAGGGCGTAAAGCGACCCGGTACAGCCCGCATTGAGATCGTACGACGGGACTTGCCGTAAACCCAGGCGGTGTTGCAGCAGATTCGCGACCGATGGCGTCACATGATCGGCGGTCGCGGTCGCCACCAAGAGGCCGTCCACCTCGCCAGGGTCCGCGCCGGCATCCTGCAACGCGGCCTGCGCCGCCTGTAATGCCATGTCGGACGTCGCTTCATCCGGGGCTGCCAGGCGCCGTTCACGAATACCCGTGAGCTTGACAATATGTTCTTCCGTAACCCCGAGTTGTGCCGCCAAGTCGTAATTGGTGCGCCGCTCGACAGGGGCATAGCCTCCCACACCACTGATGTATACCTGAGTCATGTGTAACTCCTCTCACCTGGCGTCGGTGCCGGCGTTGCATGGCCATAGCTCAGGCTTGCTACATCGACCGAAAGCCAGTTATAAACATTACATCATAAACATTTCCGTATAAGCCGTCAAACGCCCAGTATGTCTGATAGGAAGTCCTTGGGCCGCGGTTGACCCTCATTTGGGACCTCAGATATAATTGTGCCAAGCCGCGCGCCGAGAGGCACGTTGCCACGCCTTTTTTAATGAGGTACCATGAGGCGAGATTCTCTACACCATGGACCGCTACACCACGCCCACCACAGATATCCGGGCAAGCCGGGCGATCCCAATATGATACAAACAAAATGAACGAGACTGCAGCAGCAAACTAAGTTCCTGGACAAAATGAGCGACATCGTTTTTCCAGAGGAAAAATATAATTTAGTTTTGTTCGGGCACTTAACTCAGGGCGTTGAGGCGGAGAACGCCACACGCTTGGAGGGCTCCTCCATGGCCGTTACTCTGGATGATAAATATACCCTGACCGAGGGACAGGTCTATCTCACCGGCATTCAGGCACTGGTGCGCTTGCCCATCGACCAGCATCGCCGCGACGTGCGTGACCGCCTGCGCACGGGGACGTTGGTTTCCGGGTACGAAGGCTCGCCATTAGGTGGATATGATCTGACTCTAGCGCGTGTGGGGCATTTTCTCAAAGAACATGACATCGTCCACCTGCCCGCTGTGAACGAGGAACTCGGGGCCACGGCTGTCATGGGGAGTCAGATTTTCCAGCTCTTTCCGGGGTCGAAGTTCGATGGCGTGAACGGCATTTGGTACGGCAAGGGACCGGGTGTGGACCGCTGCGGCGATATCTTTAAGCACGCCAATTTCGGCGGCACGGGGCCAAACGGTGGCGCCATTATCCTGGGCGGCGACGATCCCAATAGCAAAAGCTCCACCCTGCCGCACCAAAGCGATTTTGCCTATGTCAGCGCCGGCATTCCGATCCTGTATCCCTCGACCATTCAAGAATTTCTCGAATTCGGCTTGCATGCGTTTGCGCTCTCGCGTCTGAGCGGGTGTTGGGTCGCCTTGAAAGTGGTGACCAACTTGTGTGACGGCGGCAGTGTGGTCGAGGCGTCACCGGAGCGGCCCCACATCACAATGCCTGAGGTCGTCATCGATGGCAAGCCGTTCAAGAAAATGCAAGATATGACCTTCCTGCCGCCCGGCACCATTGAACTCGAACGGTTTTTGTTCTATGAGCGGCATGAAGCCGTGCGGGCCTATGCCCGTGTCAATGCGCTCAATATCATCGAGGAACATACGGGTGACGATCGTATCGGATTGGTCAGTGCGGGCAAGAGCTACGCCGATCTGCGGCAATCGCTACTCGACATGGGCTTGGACAGCGCCACTTTACAACGCCTGGGCATTCGGGTGTTGCGTCTGGGCATGACATATCCCCTCGATGAGGACATCGTACGGCGTTTTGCGGCGGGTTTGGACGAAATGATTGTGGTAGAGGAAAAGCGCAGCTTTATCGAGACGCAGCTCCGTGAATGCCTCTACAATTTATCCGAGCATCCGCGTGTGATCGGGAAATCCACCGAGACGGGTGCGCCGCTGTTTCCCATGCATGGCGAACTCGATGCCGACATGATCACCACACGGCTCGGTCCGCGGCTGCAGCCCCTTGGCGAGGCGCAGGGCATTGCGGCTCGGCTGGCCGTGATCGAGGCGATTCAGGGCCGCGATTATAGTGCGTTTCTGGTGCGCAAGCCGAACTATTGCTCCGGCTGTCCGCACAGCCGCTCGACGCGGATGCTGGACGGACAGATCGCCGGCGGTGGCATCGGATGCCACGGCATGGGCGGGCTGATCGATCAGCCGGCGCGCCACACCCGTTACTTGTCACAGATGGGTGGGGAAGGCTTGTCCTGGGTCGGCGCGTCTTTTTTTACCGACATCGGGCATATCTTTCAGCATATCGGCGATGGCACCTATTTCCACTCCGGCAGTCAGGCAGTGCGGGCCTGTGTCGCGTCCGGAGTGAATATCACGTTTAAGCTGCTGTATAACAGTGCCGTCGCCATGACCGGCGGCCAACAGGCCCAAGGCGGCATGGCCATTCCCCAGCTCACGCATAGCCTGGCGGCGGAAGGCGTCAAAAAGATCATCGTCGTGTCCGAACAGCCGCAGCGCTGGTGCCGGGCCGATTTGGCGCCGATCGTGACCCTCTATCCGCGGGAAAAACTCTTTGCGGCCATGAAGGAGCTTGAAGCCACACCGGGCGTGACCATGCTGATCAACGATCAGCAGTGTGCCGCGGAGAAACGCCGGCAGCGCAAACGCGGGATTCAAGCCGAGCCCAATGTGTTCGCCGTGATCAACGAAGACGTCTGTGAGGGCTGCGGCAACTGTGGCGAGGTCAGCAATTGTATGTCGCTGCACCCAGTGGAAACGGAATTCGGCCTGAAAACCCGCATCCATCAGTCGTCATGTAATAAAGATTACGCTTGCCTCGATGGCGATTGCCCCTCTTTTGTCAGCGTCGAGGTAGAGCCCGACACGGGACTAGCGCCGAAAAAACCTCCGGTGCTAGAGGCCACTGCGGTTCCGGAGCCGGCAAGCAAAGCCGTCATCGATGGCGCCTATGTCATCTACATTCCAGGCGTCGGCGGCACGGGGGTGGTGACGGTCAATGCCTTGCTGTGCTACGCGGCCCTGATGGAAGGCAAATCGCTGCTGAATCTGGATCAAACGGGGCTGGCGCAAAAAGGCGGCGCCGTCTTGTCGAACGTCATTCTCACAGAGGGCGAGACGGTCGCGTCGAATAAAGTCGGTATGGGCGCCGCGGATTTGTATCTGGTGTTAGACGCCCTGGGCGGGGTGTTGCCGATTAATCTCGACCGTACGCACGCCAGCCGGACGGTTGCCGTGGTCAATACGACACCCAACCCCACAGGCGAGATAATTCGAGACAATTCGATCCTCTTTCCCAGCGAGACTTCGATACGCCACACCTTGGGTCACTCTACACAGCCGGAGCAGAATCTTTATCTCGACGCTGGCAGCATTGCCGAAGGCTTGTTCGGTGACCATATGGCGACCAATATGTTTCTCTTAGGCGCCGCGTATCAGGCGGGTCTCCTGCCGCTGAAGGCCGAGAGTATCGAAGCCGCGATCGAGCTCAACGGCGTTGCTGTGGCGCAGAATCAGCAAGCCTTTCGCTATGGCCGCCGCTATGTGCAGGTGCCCGAAGCGGTGCGCGATACGGCCCTGCCGCGGCCTCGGAACGCGGCTGAAGAACGGACCGCCATGGCGCACTATCTCACGGCGCACGACTCGGCGGCAGCGGCGGAGGCGTACCAGCGCCAGTTGCAGCGGTGCCGTGACTTAGATGAGGAGGCGCAGCGGTTATTGGCCATCCGCATTGGCGAGCTGATGGCGTATCAACATACGGCTTATGCCACCACATATGTGGATTATGTTCTCCATGTCGCACGCCGGGAAGCGGAGGCCGCGCCCGGCCATACCGAGCTCACGCATGCGGTGATTCGACAGCTGTACAAACTCATGGCGTATAAAGATGAATATGAGGTGGCGCGTCTCCACCTCAAGCATGCTTGGCAGGAACACGTCACCCGTATGTTCGAAAGCCCACGCAAGATATATTATCATTTACACCCCCCGCTGTTGCGGGCTTTGGGGATGCAGCGCAAACTCGAACTTGGGCCGTGGTTCAACGGACCGCTCGGCATGCTGTGCAAACTGCGGCGGCTGCGCGGCACGAAATTGGATATTTTTGGCTATGCCAAGGTGCGGCGGGAGGAGCGCCAGCTCATCGCGTGGTATCGTGAGGCCATGGACCAGGTGCTGATCCGCGTGCATGCGGACAATCACGCGTTGGCGTTGATGATCGCCAATGCCCCGGATGGCATCCGGGGTTATGAAGATATCAAACTGGCTCGCATCGCCGAGGCCAAGGAGACCGTGGCCAAGCATCTCGAGCGTTTCATGATGGCATCGAGTGCCAGCGCCCTGTCGCTGCATCCTTCATCTTAGGTCGCTGCACACGCTGTGCGCATCGCGTATTTCATTTCACCGCACGGTTTCGGCCATGCCGCTCGGGCCGCCGCGATTATAGCGGCCATGCCGCGGCTTGATGCGGCCGTCCGATTCGAAATTTTCACGCGGGTACCCGACTGGTTTTTTCAGGATTCGCTTCCCGGTCCATGTGGCTATCATGCGGTCGACACCGATATCGGCATGGTGCAACGTTCCGCTCTCCATGCCGATATCGACGCCACCCTGCTGCGTTTGGACGCCTTTTTACCCTTTGAGCCTACCGGCATCACGGCTCTGGCCCAACAGATTCGTACACTCGGATGTACGCTGGTCATGTGCGATATCGCGCCTATGGGGATTGTCGTGTCCCAAGAAGCCGGTATCCCGTCCATCCTGGTGGAAAATTTTACCTGGGATTGGATCTATCAGGCATACGTCGATGCCCACAGCGCCATGCGGCCGCACGTCCGGTATCTACACGACACCTTTGCCGCAGCGGACTATCGTATCCAAACCGAACCGGTGTGCGCCTACCAACCTGCTGACCTCACCACCCCACCCGTCCATCGTGAATCCACCGCTGCAGCCGCAGATATTCGCACGCATCTCGGCATTCCTATCGACGCGCAGGTCGTGATGCTTACAATGGGGGGCATTCCGGGACATTATCCCTTTGTGCAGCAACTTGCCGAGCAAGATGGGATCTATTTTGTCATTCCGGGTGGGGCGCAGGAAATTCAACGGTACGAGAACGTCGTGTTGTTGCCGCATCATTCCGCATTTTTTCACCCGGATCTAGTCCATGCGGCTGACGCCGTGGTGGGGAAAGTGGGCTACAGCACGGTGGCGGAAGTCTATGCGGCGGGGATTCCCTTTGGTTACGTTCCGAGAGAGGACTTTCGCGAGTCACCGCATTTGGTTGCGTACATTGCGCAGCACATGCAAGGTATGGCCATTGCTGCGGATGCGTTTGACCATGGTCACTGGCTCGCACGTCTTTCTGATCTCCTCTCCCTGCCACGCATACACCGGGATGGCCTGAACGGTGCCGATCAGGTGGCGCGTTTCGTGTCTCAGCTCGTGCATCGGGTGGATGCTGCAGCGGGGGTTACCCTCATTTAACCATGCACTCTGCTCCTGTTTTTAGTAGCGGATTTCGCCGTGGGTATGTGATATGATTGGGCCTGGAAGCTAGGTTCGGTTTGAGGAGCGTAGCCAGTAAAGTATAAAAGTCAAAACTCAAGACTTGATCCTCTAGTCGGGAGGTTGTCAAGTGGCCACGATGATCGCAGAAGTGTGTGATGCGCTGATCGAATGTGGAGCCAGCACGGACAAGGCGCGTCAGGCAGCTACAGCCGTGGCGAAATATGACGAACGGTTTATCCAGTTCGAGCTGACTCTGACCCAAATTCAAGGTCAACTCGGACGGATGGAGGAGCGCTTGAGTTACACGCCGACGAAAGCAGAATTCACAGAATTCACGAATGAAAGGCGACGGGAATTTGCGGAATTCATGAGCGGAAGTCAGCAGGAATTTGCGGAATTCACGAATGAAAGGCAACGGGAATTTGCGGAATTCATGAGCGGAATGCGGCAGGAATTCGTAGAATTCAAGAGCGAAATGCGGCAGGAATTCTCAGCTCTCGAAGTACGCTTGACGCGATGGATTCTCGCGATGGCGGCGTTTGGTGGACTCGTCGGAAGTGTGCTCACCATCGCCGCAAAGCTGCTGAAGATTATTCCATAAGGGTGGTATCGATGTCGGTTTGCCAAGTCGGGTGCATGCCCTGCACCCGACAAAAAGATTGGCATCACAGCTCATGCGCCCGCGTCGCGATTTTGTCCTGCACCAAGGCGACAAACGCCTCAAGCGACAAGGTGTCCTGCGGCGCCCCATCACGTTTACGCAACGTCACGGTGCCTTCTTCCATCTCCCGATTGCCAACCACGGGCATGTAGGGCACTCTCATGAGTTGCGCCTCCCGGATCTTGCGGTTCATGCGCTCATTGCTCAGATCGGCCCCGGCACGAATCCCGAGTTGGCGTAGCCGTGCGGCGACGTCCGCCGCATAGGCGTGATGCGCCTCCGCAATCGGAATGACGCGCACCTGCTCCGGGGAGAGCCAGACCGGGAAACTGCCAGCGTAGTGCTCGATAAGAAACCCGATGAGGCGCTCGTGTGTTCCAAGGGGGGCCCGATGGATGCACAATGGCGTTTCTTCACGTCCGTCGCGATTCACAAACGTCAAATTAAACCGTTCCGGCACGGCAAAATCGACTTGGTTCGTCGCCAGGGAAAATTCCCGGCCGATGGCGCTCCAGCCTTGCACGTCGATCTTGGGCCCGTAGAAGGCCGCTTCATCCGCCACTTCCTCAAACGGCACGCCACTGCGCTGCATCGCATGGCGCACCATGTCTTCGGTACGATGCCACAGACGCTCATTGTCGACATATTTCTTGCCCAAGCCACGCTTGTGATGCGTGCTCAGGCGCATGAAGTATTTGTCAATGTTAAAGAGACGGAAGTATTCCATGTACATGTCAACCACCGCGAGGAATTCCGCTTCGAACTGTTCCTCCGAACAGTAGATGTGGGCGTCGTTCATTTGCATCGACCGTACCCGCATCAAACCGTAAAGCTCACCGCTTTGCTCATAGCGATAGCAGGTGCCGTATTCCGCCAAGCGCAGCGGCAGATCCCGATAACTGCGGGGTTTACTGTCATAAATTTTATGATGGAAGGGACAGTTCATCGGCTTCACGTAGTAGGTTATCCCCTCCATTTCCATGGGCGGGAACATGCTCTCGGCGTAATAGGGCAGGTGCCCACTACGCAGAAAGAGCGCTTCCTTGCTCACGTGCGGCGTGCGCACGCGCTCGTAACCAGCCCGGAACTCCATGTCCTTGGCGAGCTTTTCAAGCTCCTCGATGAGCACCGTGCCACGCGGTTGCCACAGCGGCATGCCGGGTCCTACCTCATCATCGAAAGTAAACAGATCCAATTCACGGCCTAACCTCCGATGATCCCGCTTCTTGGCCTCTTCCAGCATGTGCAGATGATCTTGCAGATCCTTCTTGCGTAACCAGGCGGTGCCATAGATACGCTGGAGCATCGGATTGTGCTCATCGCCACGCCAATATGCCCCGGCCACGCTCATGAGCTTGAAGGCATCGGGCGGAATTTGGCCGGCGTGCTCCACATGCGGACCGCGGCAGAGATCCTCGAAGGCATCGTGCTGATACGCACTGACCACCGGCGGTTCGTCGCTTTCATTGCCGTACTCGTCGACGCCACCTTGCAAGATGCCATCGATGAGTTCCAGCTTGTAGGTCTGGTGTTTGAACGTGTCGCGAGCCTCGTCCGGCACCAGCTCACGATAGACGAACGGGTGCCGCATCGCCATCAGCTCGCGCATGCGGATCTCGATCTGCTCCAGATCGTCCGGCGCGACCGTCCGCGACCGTCCATCGTCGCCCATGCCGAGATCAAAATCATAGTAAAAACCGTGCTCAATCGGCGGGCCGATGCCCACTTGAGCTTCGGGATAGCGCTCCAAAACCGCCTGTGCCATGATATGGGCAATACTATGGCGGACCCGATACAGTCGATCCTGCTCTGATCTAGCTGCTTCTGCCATCGCTCCGTGTCCTCGCGGCCGTGATGCGCCGGCCTGCAATGTCACTCCGTCATATTCTTTGTTTTTCCTCCCTCTTCGCCCTTCCCCTTCGTGTCCCTTCGCGTCCTTCGCGGATCCATGTTTCGTCTGACCAAGGGGGGAACCCAGGAGGTCTAGCCTACTCACATCTAATGTACATCAACTCCCCTATCGAAATCCAGGCGACGGCCACCGCATGATGACGCGACATCTGTCCCGTCCCCCTACGTGCTCAGCCGCCGTCAGGTGTGGTATCATTGCAAGCAAAACCACCATGAGGCATGTGCTGCTGGAGAGAGGGCCATGAGCGAAGCGACGACTGCGAGTTCCGTATCCCATGATGACGTGATCGAACGCATAGCCCAGCAGGCCATTGATACGGCCATTTTTACCGTCTACACCAATACCAGACGCGCGCAGCAACGCGCGGTCAAAGGGCAGTATCCCCACATTGTGGGCATCGGCAAGACGAGCCAGCGGGTGGAACTCGTCGGCATCGTCGAAACGGCCGAGAGTCTGCACCATCTCGATGCCGCGGTGCGGCGTTGGCGCACGCTTGCCCCTTTGCAAGCCGCTATGTATCTCTATGTACCCAAAGGCTACTGTGCCGATGCCCGTACCCTGTGTCTGCGCAAAACCATTCACATGTCGGATTTCCGGCATTACTGGTTGGACGAAGACAGCCTGCACCTGGAAAAATGCTTTGCCTAAGGCTGAAGTTCCTGGACAAAATGAGCGACATCGTTTTTCCAGAGGAAAAATATGAATTTCATTCTATTCGGGCACTTACCCCACGGATGACACGGCCGGTACGGCATTCGGCACGTCCGGAAACCGCATGTCAACCCTCTGTATCCCGTCGAGCGCCATCTGTAGCAGAGTCGGCATATCGAGGCCGGCCTCAACCGCCTCAATACGGTCCGGCAGCGCCCTCGTGGCCGGATGACGGGGCACGAAGAGGGTACAGCAATCCTGATCCGGCAGGATCGATATATCATACGTGCCGATGGCCTGCGCTTCGTGCATGATTTCCGCTTTATCCATGCCAATGAGCGGACGCAGCACGGGCAGGGTGGCGGCGGCCTCGATGACACGCAGGTTGTGGAGCGTTTGCGACGCCACCTGACCGAGGGACTCTCCCGTCACCAAAGCCTGAGCGGCTCGTTGCCGCGCCAATGCCTCGGCAATACGCAGCATGTAACGGCGGTACAATAGCACCCGATACGGCGATGGCGAGGCGCTTACGATGTGTTGCTGAATGTCGCCAAAAGGCACCAGGAACAGGTGGGCCGTGTACTCGTACTGCGTGAGGACACGGGCAAGCTGGCGCGCTTTGTCTTGGGAGCTGCGATCCAGAAAGGGATAGCTGTGAAAGTGGGCGAAATCGACGACGCACCCACGTTTCATCATGCGGTAAGCTGCCACAGGCGAATCGAGGCCACCTGACAACAGCCCGATCAGCTTGCCGCTGATGCCGAGGGGCAACCCCCCTGCGCCGAGCTGTTTTTCGGTATAGATGAGCGTGTGCCGCGGAATGAGTTCGATGTGGACCGTGAGTTCAGGATGCTGCAAGTTGACCCGGGTATCATGTGTGGCGAGAACATGGGTACCAATTTCCCGATTCAAGGTTTGTGAGCCAAAGGGGAGTTCCTTAAAGGCGCGGCGGGCCGACACCCGAAAGCTGGCAAAGCGCTGGCCGTGCAGCGCCCGGCTGACCACGCCTTTGATCGTGTCCAAATCATGGGGCGCTTGCCAGCAGCGGGAAAAATTGGCCACGCCAAAAATGCGCCGTAAGCGCTCGGCCACGCGTTCCCAGGCCACTTCCGGCGGCGCCGTCACGAGCAAACGCCCCGACAGGGTTTGCACCTCGCAGCTGCCTAAATCGCTCAAGGCGCGGCAGACATTGCGCGTCAGTTGCCGTATGAACATGGGGCGATTTTTCCCCTTCAAACTGAGTTCGCCGTAGTGCACAACACCGTATTGTGGCTGCTCGATGGCCATGCGTCTTGTTCTCACTTCTACACGATATGCGGGAACATGTGGCAGGTTGGCTGTCATGCACGTATCGTACGGCATCCCCGGTAAGCTGTCAATTCGCTGGGAACCGTGTCGTTGGAGGGACGCGGCCGTCTCTTGACTCTGTGCCAGAATGGCCTATGATGACTCGCACCATCGCTATGTCCAACGAAAGAAGAGATTGCTATGAAACAGGCCGTCCGCGTTGATGAGGCGCAAGACATTATTTTGCACGGCGTGCAGCCTTGCGGCGTCGAAAAGCTGGGGCTCCTCAACGCCTTGCATCGCGTCATGGCCGAGGATGTCATGGCGCCGCGCCATATCCCACCGCATGATAACTCGGCCATGGACGGCTATGCGGTGCAGCACCGGGATATTGCCGCGGCGACGCCGGCGCGGCCGGCATGCCTCAAGGTTGTGGAAATCCTTCCCGCCGGCGACATGCCTCAACACCACGTGCAACCGGGCACGGCGATCAAGATCATGACCGGCGCCCCGCTCCCGCCGGGTGCGGACACCGTGGTACAGGTCGAGCACACCAATGGCAGTGATACCGCGGTGGATATCTATCGAGCGCCGCGCGCCGGGAGCAACCTACGGCGCCGGGGAGAAGATATTACAGTCGGCGATTGTATTGTGGCGCAGCATACGCACCTGCGCCCCGCCGAACTGGGCGTGCTGGCCTCTATTGGCAAAGCCCAGGTCATGGTCTATCAGCAGCCCCGCGTGGCGATTCTGGCGACAGGCGATGAAATCGCCGACCTGGGCGACCCCGACACGCATGACAAGATCATCAATAGCAATTCATACACCCTGGCCGGTCAGGTAATCGAGGCCGGTGGCGCGCCAGTGCTGTTGGGCGTGGCCCGCGATACCCGCGAGGCGATCTCACAGCGTATGGCCAGTGGCTTGCAAGCGGATGTCCTCATTACCTCTGGCGGGGTGTCGGCGGGTGATTTCGACTATGTGCGGGATTGCCTGGATGCGGCAGGATTCGTGGCGCACTTTCTGACCGTGGCCATGCGCCCTGGCAGCCCGATGACCTTCGGCATGGTCGGCGGCGTCCCAGTATTTTCCTTGCCTGGAAATCCGGTGGCGTCGATGGTGACGTTCGAGCTTTTCGTGCGCCCGGCTCTGCGCCACATGACGGGCCACACCACGCTTTTCCGCATGTACACGCAAGCGGTCTTGCAAGATGAGGTGCAAAAACGCCAGGATGTTCGCACCTTTTTGCGCGGCATTGTGCAACAGCGAGACGGCCAAGTCACCGTCACCACAACCGGTCCGCAAGGCTCGGGCATTCTGCGCTCAATGAGCCTGGCCAATGGTCTGATCGATATTCCGGAAGACGTCACAAAGCTGCAGCCCGGCGATACGGTGCAGGTGTTGCCGCTGTAGGATACAAAAAGATCTTGTGGCCAGCTTGGGGCTGCCTATTGTCTTCCTTTTTGCTTTGCTCCGCGTCCTTCGCGGACCCATTTTTTTGTCCTTTATCGACATGTCAAAAAATCCCCAGCAAAATATCACAGAATTGTCAAACGATCCTTATGCTTTTGGCTGGTATCTCGTGTAGACTTTTCACGGCCCTGGAAGATCATACGCTATCATTCGACAGGAAAAAACCATGCGTACCTCACAGTTTGTCGGGCGCACCTCGCAGGTTGAGCAGATCGAGCAGCATCCCTACCATGTCATCAGTGGACAGCCCCGCGTCCTGTTGCTGCAAGGCATTGCTGGCATTGGCAAAACCCGATTCCTGGAGGAAGTCCAGACCCTGGCGCAGCGACAAGGCTTTCAGGTCGTCACCGGGCACGGCGATGACACCCTGACCCAGCCCTATGCCCCCTTTGCCGATCTGCTGCCGCGCTTTGAAGCCGAACGCGTCCTGGATACGCGTGATCAGGACATTTTGTATGACCTCGCCAGCCCGTTGATCCCGACGCTCAAAACACCCACCACCGATACGGCGGAATCGGACAAGCTGCAACTCATGATGACCGTCTCGCGCGCCACGACCATCCTCGCCCTGCGCACCCCGATGCTGGTGATCGTGGACGATCTGCACTGGGCCGATCAATCGTCCCTGGATTTGTTTGCCTATCTGGCCTTTGCCGCCGCTGAAGAGCGGACCGCGCCCCTGTTCCTGCTGGTCAGTTACCGTCCCGTGTCACCTGAGACCTACCTCGGCGGTCTCCTGAGCCGCTTACAACGCGAGGCGCTCACCCAGGAGATGGACTTATCCGGTCTGGATGAGGCCGACACCCGCAGGCTGCTTCAGGACCTCGGGGTCAGACGGCCGACGCAGCAATTGGTGAGCGCCGTGCAGGAGGCGACCCAGGGCATTCCGCTGTACATTGAGGAAGTGGTGCATCATCTGCGCCACAGCGGGGCCTTGTACACCCGGAGCGGCTACCTTTCGGTGCGCCACCGCGCCTTGGAGACGCTGCAACTGCCGCCGAGCATTGCCGAGGCCATTGCCGAGCGGATTGATGGGCTTGGGGCCGCCGGTCTGGGCGTCCTGACCCTGGCGGCGTGCTTGGGCGACACGTTTTCGGTTGATCGGCTCGGGATGATCGGCGAAGCTGATGAAGCGGCCATCCGCGGCGCCATCGAAGCGGGGGTCGAGCACGGCGTGCTGCTGCGAGAATCGGCGCATGTGCGGTTTGCCCATCGCCTGATTCGTCAGGCTTTCACCACCCGCCTGAGCAGTGAAGAGCGGCAACGCCTGCATCTCCAAATCGCTCAAGCACTGGAGCGCGTCTCCGCGGACGACTTGACGCCGCCGGTGCTGGAAATCGCGCACCATCTGGTGGAAGCCGGAGCTCTGGCCGATGCTCGGAGTGTGCTGGCTTACACGAGACAGGCAGGGGATCAAGCCTTTGTGATATTTGCCTGGCGTGAGGCGGTACGGTATTACGAAGCGGCCATACAAGCGGCGCTATCCATCGAGAGTTTGATGGAGGAAGAAAAGGCCGATGTCTACTACCAAGCAGGCATGGCGCATTTCTGGAACCAGGATGCGGGGCCGGCGCTGGACCGTTTGGAAAACGCTGCAGAAATATACCGGACGTTAGGGGATCGACGCGGGCTGGCGCATACGCGGATATGGCAAATGCAGCTTCGCCTGATGTATGACCTTTTACCGCTCGGCGCCCTTCCGGATGTTCAGCCACTCCATGATGTCCTCGACCTACTTGGCGATGCAGAGCCACTCTTGAGCGGCCATATCATGGCGGAGCTTTCTCAAGCTTATCGCTTTGCAAGAGAAAACGAGCGAGCCAACGAACTCGCGCAACATGCTCTCGACATTGGGCGCCGAATACGCGATGATCGCCTCTGTGCCAGGGCCAGCGAAGCTCTAGGTCTGGCCTACCTGGGCAGGCTGCATGTGCAACCCGCCATTGACCGCTGGCAAGAGTCAATCATGTTTGCAAAACGGTCTGATGACCTGTATCTGCACACCCTGGCGTTGACCACACTCCCCTTGGCGCTCCATCTCAAGGGCGACTTGGATGAGGCTGAAACGACAGCATTGGAAGTCGCCGACATGAATAAAGCCAGGCAGGATTGGGGAGATTATTCTAAGACCTTTTCACATCTGGCCTCTCTGGCGGTGGCAAGGGGAGATTTTCAAGCGGCGGAACGGTACGCCGAGCAGACCTTACGCTTGGTGGAGCGTTCCCATTACCCGTGGGGCGGATTTCGTTCGCTGCAAGCCCAGGCGTGCGCCACAGCGCTGCGCGGGTTGCATGAGGAAGCGGAACAGGCACTGGAGATGATCATCGAACCGGGACGGCTGTTCGACGCGCCGGGCCGCTTCGAGCACGTCCTGGTGCGCGTGTTCCGACAACTGGCCCGCTACTATGTCCGAGCCCGCCTCCCCGAACGGCTCGCCCCGCTGGCGGCCGATCTCATGGAAGTCGTCCGCTACGACACCTACTCCCTGGCTCCCCTCTGTGCCATCATCGAGCTGGGCGAAATGATCTTCAATCCGGCGGTGACCGAGCGCCCAGCCGAAATCCTGGCGGAGACGGTCGAGCGCGGCGTGCTGCTGACCAGCGGCTGGTGCTTCGTCATTCCCCGGGCGCTGGGCTTGGCCGCCATGAGTCATGGCGAGTGGGAGGCGGCATCGGATCACCTGGTGCATGCCATTCGGGTGGCGCAGGCGGCAGAGGCAGGACCCGAGCTGGCGCGGGCCTATCTCGACTATGCCCGCCTGCGGCGCTTGCTCGGGTACACCGGCAAGGATGCCATCGTCCTCGGGCTGTTAGCGCATGCCATCGACATCTTCAACGGGTTTGATATGGTGCCGCATTCGCGCATGGCCTTTGCCATACAAGAATCGATCTTGAACCCGCCGACCTCGCTTCCGGACGACCCGCCGCCGCCTCCCACCGATATCATCCCGCCGCCGCCAACCCGCAACGGCGACAACCCGATATGCTAGGCGCCCATTCCCTCATCATCCTGCAAGAAGCATCTTATGGGAGGTCAAGGAAGCATTCCCGGTAACATTTCCAAAGGCCCTGGCCATGTGGCGATCGACCAGCAACTGAATTACCAGGAGGATGGCCGCTTCGTGCGGCGCCCCGACATCCGCGAAGCCCTGGCCAACCCCGACCATGACTATGTTGACTTGCTTCGCACCCTCTTCCAGGTTCCCGAGGGCGTGGTGCAGTACGTGTCGTACTACTGGTACAACCCCGACATCACCGCTCCGCAAGTGTGGTGGAAGGACAAACAGCCCATCACCCCGATCATCCGGCAGAGCTTGATCGAAGCCATTGACCTGGCGGAGGGTCTGTTCATTGACTCCTACTGGATGCCCATCGGCTACCGCAATGTGGACCGCGTCTACGTGCCCCTGGGCATCTACCGTCCCGATGAGTACCCCTTTGAGGTGATCCTGACCATCAGTGAGCAGCAGCTCACCTGGCTGATCCTGACGTCTCCGACGCCTCGCCCCCGCGATGTGGAGGAGCGCTTCACCGAGCCCTCTGACATCTGGGTGGTGAAAGCGTCGCGAGACCCGCTGCCGCCGGGCGAGACCCGCACGGAGGGGGAGGTGGCGGTGATCAACCTCTACGAAGAACGGCGCAGGGAATAGGCTCAAAATCTGACAAATAGATATTGACCATTTTGTCGAGTGGTCTATACTGTGGCTCATGGTTAATCATCGCGAACAAGAGCCTTTCTCACAGGATGAACCGCTATGAACGACGGCAAGCGGATTTTAGAGTGGGCGCGTCAAAACGACCACTCCCTGACGTGGATGGCCACCCGCATGGGCTACCCGTGCGATGCGCTGGAGCAGGCGTTGCAGAGCAACTGCATCAGTGCGGCCCTCGCCCAGGCGTTGTTCGCGTATTTTGGCTTGCGTGTGGCTCCCACCATTGTGGAGCGGGATGCGTGCAGCTACGAGCCAGGGTGGCGCCCCGAATTTGAGTCGCGGCTACCGCCGGAGTGCTGGCTGGAGTCGTCGTCCTGCTCACCAGAGGAATCGGAGGCGAGGCTCCTCGACCCGCATCACGACGCCATTGTGGAGCACCTGAACAGTAGTTCCGTGCGGCGTTTGATGGCCAAGCTGCTTGACCTGGACGAGAGCGAGGTGCAGAGCTGGATGAACCGGCGTATTCAGGAGCGGCAAAGACGGTGGCGCGGGGAGCCCGATAATGATTTATAGCGTCAGGTAGCGCCTGGGAAACGTCGATGCCAGCGCTGGCCACACCCGACCGCTTGACCGGGTTCCCTTTCCTCCCTATCGTTCCCACCTGCGCCCTCCTCCATCGAGGGGGAGGGGGCAAAACACTTCGGTACCTCAGAGGGACGGCACAGCTCTGGATGCCTCTACTGACCTTGGATGCCCTGGAAACCTGGCATTTTCACAATGGATTGCCCTCGACGCCTAACCCCCTCCCATCGCCTTGAGGATCTCTCTTGCGATTACCCGATGTCCCTCGGCATTGAGGTGGACATCGAAGATGTAAAAGTGACTTCTGTTGAAATGCTTCGAGATGTCAATCACTTTCACGTTCGGGTGGGCCCTCGGCGTACGCTGGATGGCATCCGAAAGCGCCTCGATGAATCCGCCTCCCTTCGCGCTATCTTGGTAAATGTCCAAAACGATGACAGGGACACCAAGCTTCTCGATCCCAAACCGTTTGAGGACGTCGAGGAAATTCTTCGCGGCCTCGGAAGACAGGTCGTCTGCCACGTCGGGGTGCTGGATCGGATTCCCGGCACGGCCGCGCAGGAGCGAGACTAGAAACTCGGCCCTGTGGGCGATGAGTATCAAGAAGTACTTACCAAAGAAGTACTGTTTCTTCCTCGTGTGGCCTCTGACATGGGCGTCGTATGCCGCCTCGCTCATGATCCGCAGCTTGCCATTGTTTTCGAGAAAGGTGCGGTTCTCTTCAAAATCGTTGAAGTAGTATTGAATGATCAAGTACTTCAGATTCGACCGGTCGAGTCGTGCGAAGTTGATCAGCTCTCGGGCCGTGCCGTAGGAAGAAACGGCGGTATTGAGGACCTTCAACCCCGATTCCTGCTGCAAGATCTCTGCGAAGGTCTCGTCCTGCTCCACACCCCACCCCATCGCGAAGGAATCTCCGAGGACGATGATCTCGGGCGCGTTCAGAGATGCTTCGTCGTCACGCAATCCAAAGCTGTTGATGCGGTAGCGAGTCGAGAACTCCACGGTGGTAAACTCAAACTCTTCAGGCCGGAGCAGGTAGGCCAGGTCTCCGTCGTATCGCGCGCTCTGCGCATTGAACTGGATGAAGTGCATGGTTCCCCAGTAGAGACTGCTCATGTCCGCGAGGAATCTCGCCGGGATCGTCTTCGGATTGTTCATAAAGAAGAGGAGGCCGATCTCGATCAAGCTGAGAAGGGAGAACAGCAGGGCAATATTGACCACGGCCACCCATAGGGAAACTCGCACCCGATAGTACGCCAGCATGACTCCGAGCAGCAGTAGGAAGGCGTCGAGTATCAAGACGATGAACGTCCGCTCTAAGGTGAGCTTGCCACCCAAGACAGCCATGATGAACCAGGGGTTCAGCAGGACGCCCAGGAAGACGAGCATCCACCCCAGCGGTAGGTTGATAGGTTTGATCTTCATCGCCTTCGTCTTGCGTCATGGTGACATGCTGATCTGCCGTTGTGGTGTATGGCCCTAGTGGTCCACCACAGCGAAAATGATGCATCGTTTTCGCTGTGGTGGACCACTAGGGCAAAGTCATCCTCTAAAGCGGTGACAGCTTCGGTGAAACTGACACCATGTGCGGCCAGTTCGCTTCGGCTTTGGCGGTTTGGCGGGAGCCCATTCGTATTGCATGGGCTAAATGTATGGACAATTATCTTCTTCGTCAAGGCCCGCTCTCCTTCGTTCGGGGTATCTGTGAAGTTTACCTTGTCGGGAAAATGTGCTAGTATGCTGCTTACTTTACTCCCAGCAGTTAGATTGCCCCAGAGATGGATTGGAACGTTCTATTCTGGGCAGTTTCAGAACTAAATCAGCCAGGATGACTGGATGAGTCTAGGATGCAATCAAAATTGCGATGCGATTTGCCCAAAACTGAGAAAGCACTCAGAGACATGTGTACTGTGCAAAGTATTCGAGGAAAGTGACGATTGTATGATGCATATAATTTTTATAGTTAAGCATTTAATAGTATTATCTTTAATATTCATTTCGATCGGAATCATAAATGATACCATGGCTAAATGGACAAATGTTCTCGAAAAACCTTTATATAAAGACCCATAAACTCCTAGTGTTATATTGACCATGAGTGGATTGCTAATTGCTGGATCTGTAGCAGTATACTTTCAGTTTCAGTATGATAAAATAAAAAATAACAGAATAATCTCATATCATCTTATATTTTGACATGCAACCACAGGATTTAAATTATTTTCTATTGGTGTTTTGTTGTTAATCTCTATCTTATGTATAATAAATTTTAGTTATACAAGTATAATATCTGGTATTATGATTTATGCATCAATAGTATTGTATATATCAATAGTACTATACGATATATATGACTTCATGACTTTTATACAGAGAGAAGAAAGAGTCGCGATCGCGCCGGCTTTGGAAGAGTCCCTGCGCCATGCGGAGGGCGGTCCGCAGCCTCTGAAGTCCTTGTACGGCTTATGGCAGGATTTTGGCATCGACCTCAGCGAGGAGGAGATCGATGCAGCCCGCCGCGAGATGTGGGGCGCCTTTTCCCGGGACGATATATGACACCGAGTGCGGCGATCGATACGCATGCGGCAGTCTGGTATTTGAATGCCGATCGTCGGCTGTCGGAGAGTGCTAAGGGCTTCATCGACGCCTCGGCACATACGGGCTTGAGCGTATTGGTTTCGCCCATGTCGCTCGTCGAGGTCATCTACCTGTGTGAGAGAGGACGCCTGCCCTGGGATGCCCTGAGCCGGCTCGACACCGCGCTTCGGCTGGAGAACGCGGTGTTACGTGTGGCGGATTTGACGCTCGATGTAGCTTTGGCTGTAGGCCGGGTGCTGCGCGATGAGGTACCTGATATGCCGGATCGCATCATTGCCGCGACCGCCCTGTACTTTGGCGTGCCGGTTATCAGTCAGGACGGCCGCATCCGCGCCTCGGCCGTCCCGACGATCTGGTAGCGTCCATGCATATCAAGGCAAGCTCGGCAGTCTGCTCAATGGCTAGAGCTCGCGG
The DNA here is from genome assembly GCA_965178525.1 of uncultured bacterium. GTDB lineage: Bacteria > Tectomicrobia > Entotheonellia > Entotheonellales > Entotheonellaceae > CBCXVS01. The sequence goes on from CBCXVS010000089.1 coordinate 22,813, forward strand.
GACCTCGCAACCTCTCACGCCATCACGCTGACTCCGGCCCATGCCCCCACCAGTTCCTCCAGCACTCCCATCGGCACAGGGCCGTTGGTGAGCACGACGTCATGAAATTGGCCGAGGTCGAACGCGTCTCCCAAACGCGCCTTGGCCTGCTCGCGCAATTCAACGATGCGCCGCCTGCCGACCTTGTAGGCGGTGGCTTGCCCAGGCAGCACGATATAGCGCTCCGCCGCTGTGACGATCTCGGCGTCCGTGTTCGGGGTGGTTCGCTGCAAATAGGCGATCGTCTCCTCCCGTGTCCACCGCTTGGCATGGAGGCCGGTGTCAACGACCAGACGGGTGGCGCGCCACAGCTCCAACACCAGCCGGCCAAAATCCGACATGGGTTCCGGGTAGAATCCCATTTCCTTGGCGAGAAATTCGGCATAGAGACCCCAGCCTTCCGAGAAGGCGGTGTAGGAGCCGAACTTGCGGAAGGTCGGCAGGCCCGTCAGCTCAACGGAGATGGCCAGCTGCATGTGATGACCCGGCACGCCTTCGTGATAGGCCAAGGCTTCCAGTTGAAAATTCTTCAAGATCGACATGTCGAAGAGATTGACGTAGTAGATGCCCGGGCGGCTGCCGTTCGGCGGCGGCGCTTGATAAAAGGCAATGCCGGCTGAGCGCTCGCGAAACGCTTCGACCGGCTTGACAATTAACTCGGCCTGGGGCAGCGTCTTGAAGGCATCGGGCAGGCGGGCTTGCATCTGCGCGATAGCCTGCTCCGCCTCACGCAAATAGGCGTCCCGCCCTTCAGGGGTATTGGGGAAGGTGAACTGCGGGTTGGTGTTCGTAAACTCGAAAAATGCTTCCAGAGTGCCGGTGAAGCCGACCTGTCGCATGATGTCTCGCATCTCGGCGTGAATGCGCTCCACCTCTTCCAGACCGAATTGGTGAATGGCTTCGGCCGACAGATCGGTGGTCGTCCTGTGCTTCAACATCAGCGCATAATAGGCATCGCCATCCGGCAGCTTCCACACGCCGTCATCGGTGCTGGCCAGGCCCTCCAAGCGGATGGCGGCGGCGATGAGGTCTTGATAGGCCGGGCCGACGAAATGCTGCAACGCGTCGGCTGCATGCCGGAGCAGTCGATCTTTGCGGGGTGCGGCAATGGCGAGTTCATTGACCTTCGCTCTGAAGTCCGCCAGCAGCGCGCTGTCGGGACCGCTGGCGAAAAAGGGCGCTCCGGTGAGCAGGTTGCGGCAATCCCGAATGACGTGGTCATAGACGAACTTCGGCGCGAGAATGCCTTCCCGCGCCCGTATTTCCAACCCGGTGATGATCTGGCTGACGAGCTGGCGAATGCCTTCCAGGCGGCTGATGTACGCTTCTGCGTCCTCCTGGGCATCGATGCCATGGTTGTTGATCAAAAAGGCGGGAATCGCCGACTGCCAGCCGAACATCTGATTGATGGGATAGTCGTGATGGCGGAATGCGTCCGCCTCGATGGCGCGTTCCGCCTCGATTTCAAACAGCTTGTAGCTGAGCCGTTCATGAGGCGAAAGCGAGGCGGGGACGAAACGCTGGCGCAGGTCTGCTAACGTTTTCTTGGTGTCGGCAAGGGCTTCGTCTTGCGCCTCATCGCTCAGGTCGTCCCATTTGTCCTGATCATCCTTGCGTCCAAGCAGGCTGGTCTGCTCCATCGGACTTCTCTTCAGGCGCCGCTCGAAGGCCGCTTCCAGAAATGCGCTGAAGTCGTTGCCGCCGTTGTTGCTGACGGTGACTTTGGTGTTGTTGCCTGACTTTGCCATCGCCATCGTATCCCTCCTGTTTTTCCGCTGTGTGGCCGCCAGCGTCTGCTGGATTCCATAGCTTCACATCGTGTTTGTGTCGTGTCGCCGTCTAGGCCGAAGTTCCCCTGGCAGAATAGGCGGAGGGTTAAGTAGATCAACAGGTTGGCCCAATTCAAAAGTCCA
>CBCXVS010000090.1:0-24624 GCA_965178525.1 uncultured bacterium
CACTTGGCTCGTTCATCCTTGAGAAATGGGGACTTCTGGGATCGGGAAAATGTACTTTCCTATACGATCAAGATATCCTGTAAGTCGAGTCGCAGGGCCCGGACATAGTGGGCCACGGCCTCACCGCTACGATTCATATAGGTGAGGGGCTTGATCAGTAAAAATGCATGCCCCGAGTAGGCGCCCTTAGCGGTCGAGGCCAAAGCCTTGGCCCCAAACCACGCTTTTAATTTCTCCAGGGGCGACGCGCCCGCCCCGTCGATGGCAAACGCCAGGTGCAACCGTTGCGCCAGCGCATCCACAATCATAAATCCGATGTTATGGCGGGTGTCGAGATACTTGCCGCCGGGGTTTCCGAGTCCAACAATGAGCTGCATCAGTGTCACCACGCCCAGATGAAGTTTGGAGCAGGCTCCCGTGAGCGGGAGGGGTTACGAGAGGAGGTCATGCTCGGCTTCACGCATCAATTGCTCCATCTCTTTGCGCCGTTCTTCTTCCTGGAAAATGACCGCTTCCGCCGCCCGGTCGGCGCATTGTTCCGGGCTCAACGGGCAGCGTTGGCACGTGTGGCCGACGTCCACCACATGCTGGCCTTCCGGCTCGATGTTGCTCTCGTCGTTCCAGAACCGTACCGTGTGTTTAAAATGATCGTCAATGACGAACCCCACCGTGACGCTGGAGAGAATATCCGGTTGTAATTCCGAGGGCCGCGCCATGGTCATGCAAAGATAGGTGGCATCGCGGTACGCCTCGTTGACAAATCGAGAGCGCTGCACCCGGATCATGGGGCGGTCGTAGTACGCGTGCTCGGTGCTACGGCCGGTCTCCAGGGCCTGCCGCATCTCGCGCAGCGCCTGCACGGCGTTGTAGCGGCGGCAGTATTTTTCACTCGACGATTCGCCGTAGGGAAACGGAAGCGAGGTGAGGTTGAGGAGCTTGGTCAGATGGAAAACCTGCCAATCCTGCGGTTCCGGTGCGACCGCACGGTGGTGTTGGAACCGCAGAAAATGCAGTTTCTTCAGGCCAAAGCGCTTGCCCGGAAGGATTTCGGTCAGCCGGTGCAACAGCATTTCGGGGGTCACACGGTATGTGCTCAGCATGGCCCAGAGCCGCTCTTTTTCTAGGGTTGGCTGCGCAAAAAAGTCCGCGACATCCGCCTCTAAGGCGTCTTGAGGCATTAACAACGCGCCGGCGAAATACGACGATTTGAACTCGTTGAGAATCTGCGTATAGGAATGAATGCCCACCCGAGGTGAGGTGGGAACCCGGTTGAGCAACGTTTCTTTGGTCCGCAAAAATGGCAGATTGTACGCGATCTCTTTGGCGAGTTCGAAGGCTTTTTGCGACTCCAGTAAGTTCTGATTCAGCAGTAGGTAATGCTGTTTACCTTGGCGCATCGACATCGAGCGAATGATGGGCAAATGCTGGTATTGATGTTCCTTAAAGTCATGTTGCGTTTTCAGCGTGTATTTGTATACGTATCTGAGAATGCCCTGTAAATCGTGACGGTCCGGGCTGATGCTACGCGGCGGATGCTCATTTAGGAATGCTTTGGCTTCCGCTTCAAGATCCGGGAAATGATTTAAATTCTCTTCTTGAAAATCACGCAACAGAATCGGGTAAATGACCTCTTTTTTACTGCCTCGGTCGGACATCCTGGACACGTTGGCGAGCAATCTGGGAATCGCTTTGGCCAAGTGCGGCGCCTTATCCAGGAGTTCAATACCCTCCTTAATGGCGATGTCCGGATGCTGGAAATCCAAGAGCGCTTCGAGGGCGGCATCATAGCGATCGGACTGGAGTTCGTCGAGCGACATATCCAGGGCTTTGGTGACCCGGCGCAACGTTTCCCTGCTGGCCGATTTGCGGCCCGTTTCCAGCTCGGAGTAAAAAGACGGCGAGATCCCAGCTCGCTCGCTCACGTCAAAGCGGCTGAATTTCCGCTCCTTACGCCTGCGCTTGAGATTTCTCGCGGTACTGATGGCGCTGAGAACATGCGAACCGTCGTACTCGGGCATCCTGAATTCCCCTCCAGGTACGTGGTGAACCGGGTGCGATCGGAAACGCCGCTCAGGTGAGATTCGCTGTGAGCGGCATGTCTACAAATAATTTCAATCGGTGTTGGCGGCATTGCCGCTAAATGTTACCATTTTTCGTGCCCGAGTCAAGTTGACGGTGCAAACCGGCATGAAGGGCCGGCATGAAGGGAGGAACCGTGTCATGAGTCTCATGATGAATCGGTTGAAAGAACGCATGCCCGAGAATCGGGAGCGCTACCAACGCGTGCTTAGCACATACGGTAATCACCCGGTTACCGAAGGTCCGTTGACCGTGGAAAGCCTGCTGCGCGGCAACCGTGGCATCCCGGCGACGCTGACGGACACGTCGTTTGTACACCCGGTGCAGGGACTGCAATTTTTGGGCAAAACCCCTTGTCACGAGATGGTCAAGATGATCTCGTTGCCCGAGCAAGCGTTCTGGTACATACTGCTCGATGTATTGCCCTCGGGCGACGAACTCAGCGATTTTCAGGCCGATCTGCGGTCGCGCCTGACCGTGCCAGCCTACGCCTGGGCAGTACTCGACGCCCTGCCAGCCGATATGCATCCGATGACGCAACTGCAGGTGGTGATCAATGCCCTGGAAGGGGAGTCGACCTTCCGACGCCATCACCAAGCGGGTATGCCGAGACAAGACCATTGGATTTGGATGCTGGAAGATGGACTCGATCTCCTGGCGCAGTTGCATCAGGTGGCGGCGGCCATCTATCGCCGCCATTTTCTCGGAGCCACTCGCCTGCAGCCGAATCCGGAGCTGGATTGGGCGGCGCAATTGGTCCAAATGCTCGGGGCCGACGCGCCCGATGAGTTGCTCACGGCCTTACATGCGCCAGTACGTGATCCTGCACGCCGATCACGAAGGGGCCAACGCCTCGGCTAACACCGCGGCCATCATTAACTCCACACTCGCCACGATGGCGTCGACTCTGGCGGGCACGTTTGAAGCTCTATCCGGTCCCCTGCATGGCATGGCCAATCAGGATGCACTCGGTTTTATCGAAACGGCGCTGGCGCACTTCGGCCGGGTCCCGGAAGCGGCTGAAGCGGAAGCCTATCTGCACGAGCAATTGGCCTCAGGCGCGATTGTGCCGGGGTTTGGACACGGCCAGTTGCGCGACCTGGACGCCCGCTTCGTGGTCCTGACCGATTTCTTGGACCAAGCGCCTCAGATGGCCCAACATCATGACGTCATCGCGTGCATGCGTGTGTTTGCCGAGATCGGGCCCGCTGTGCTCAAACAGTTCCCCAAAATTGCCAATCCGCATCCGAACATCGATTTTGGCTCGGGGGCGGTTCTCTATGGCTTGGGGTTGACGCAGCGCACCTTTTTTACCGTCCTGTTCTCGATCTCCCGCATGTGGGGGGTGATCGCGCAAGCGGTGCGTGCGAGAGGGGAGTTGCGCCCGATTGTTCGGCCCCTGTCCTACACCTTGGACATGGTGGAAGAAGCGGCCGTGCAGGGGCCGGAGGCACTGCGCCCGTATTTTGCCGTTTAGCCTCATGGCGCGCCCCATGCCGCAAGGCTTTTGGGGCGTTGCCATCCTTTCCACGGTGCATGGGATTCTGCTCGCACGGCCGTTGCATACCCGGTTGACCAGCCGCTTCATCGGTGGAACGGCACTTGGCTTCGGCGGCCGGTGCATGTGGTATACTGACGACGGAAGACAGGCAGTAGGTTCAACCGTCCATGGAGGAACAGAGGTGGAGCCCGACGCACTCTCGAACCGTCTGCGGCAGGGAGAAAACCTCCATACGGAATTCAAAACATGGCCTTTGCAGGCTGATGAGATGGCTGCCACCATCATTGCCTTTGCCAATACAGACGGCGGAGACATCTTCCTGGGTGTTGACGATAATGGGCAGGTCGTTGGGCTGGATGAAACCGGTGTCGACCGCATGGCGCAATTCATCGACAATGTCGCATTTAACAATTGCGCTCCCCCTGTGACACTCGTGCAGGAAACCCTCCGCGACGACCAGGGGCGCGTGATACTTGCGGTTCGGATCCCAAAGGGGAGTCAGCGTCCGTATCGGACGAATCGGGACGTCTATTACATCCGCACCACGTCCGGTCGTCGGCAGGCGTCCCGAGAGGAATTACTGAGGTTGTTTCAGGCTACTGAGAGCTTGTATTATGATGAAACGCCCATCCTACGCAGTGGTTTGACGATCTCGACGAGCGGGCGTTTGCCGATCTCCTGGACGACATCGAAGGCTATGGGTTCGATGTGGCGGGCATTCCCAGCCGCCGGTTATGGCGCAACTGGCGTTTGCTGCGGGATGTTGGAGAAGTCGAGCACTTGACGGTCGCGGGACTCCTTTTTCTGGCGCGTGATCCGCAGCAGGTATTGCCATACGTCTATGTCTCCGCTCTACGCATTCCAGGCACGGATATCGCGGGCGAACCCCTCGACCAAAAGCGCATTGAAGGCCGGCTCACGGAGATACTTCGGGATACGATGCGATTCCTTGACCTCGATCTCCTACGGCGCCACCGCATTCAGGGGATGGAGCCCGAGGCCAAGACGGAAATGCCGGCTGCGGTTTTGCGTGAAGCACTGGTGAACGCCTGGGCGCATCGAGACTACACCATCGCTTCTCCTGTACGTGTGCTCGTATTTGATGACCGGGTTGAAGTCCGCACGCCCGGGCAACTGCCCAATGCAGTGACCCTTGATGCCTTGCGATTCGGTGTTCACGTGCTGCGAAATCCCACGGTTTATAATATGCTATTGAAGATCGGGTTGGTGACGAATGCCGGCAGCGGCATTCCGCGCATGATCCGTCTGCTACGAGAGGCGACAGGGGCCGAACCGGCCTTCCATCTCATCGGCAATGAGTTTGTCGTCACACTGCCGCGTCCTTAGGCTGCCTGAATCCGCTCGTCACAAGAGATATCGATGTCCTCGGTGAACATGTCCGCAAATCAACGGGGGCAGGTCGACAACCCGGATACCGGACAACGCCCTTGGGGTCTCCATTTCGTTGCCCTATGGCCACGGCCTTGGACTCGCGTTCAGCAAATCATAGGCGCGTTGCGAATTCAGAGCCACATCTCCTATGCGAGGCAATCCGGACCTATCTTCAAATCGTGAGGCTCGGATTAAACACGATGGATCATACTTCCTGGTTTCAATCAGATATTTCCCAATGTCATATAAACTGACTTTTTGAGGCCCCCCCAAATGATAATGCCCTTTCGCCTCCATGGTCCAAAGTTGTAGCAAACCCTGGGTTAGATCGTCGCTGTACATTGCCGAACGCCATTCATCGTAAAATAAGGTCAGTGGTTTGCCTTGTCTAAAACGATACGACAAATAGTCTATGGGACCCTTCCGGCGACTTAAAGAAGGACCCATTGGCAACCCTTTACGCACAATCATATGATCTGATAATTGTGTGACAACGTTTTCAGCCTGTATGAACGTTTTGCCAATCATACTAATCGGATCCGGCGGACTATTTTCACAATATCCATCCACAGGAGGATGATTGCCCGAAAATACCAAATCCGTACTGATGTGCATAAAGTAGCAATCTCGGCTTAAGCTAGCAATATTCTGCGTGCCTTTTACATTGCGCTGATACGCTAAACCCGGCCACTTTTCGCAAACATCCAAGTCGCACATTCCCGCAGCATGAATCACATATGTTGGTTTAAATTGATGAAAGATGTCTTCTAAATAAGCAAAATCATTCATACAGCAAGGGACAATATTATGATCTGAAAATAAAGATGATTTCGTTTTGGGAGGGCAAATACCTACGATATGCTTCGGACCCATTTGCTTGGTTAACGCCTTATACAAAGGCCAACCATGCAAAGAGGTGATACCTGTCATTAAAACGCGTTTCATTACGGTCCAGTTTCCCCCCAAGCCGTTTTCCCGAGGGTTGGTCTCTGAGATCGGACGCCAACAGGACATCATCATAGCAAGTTCCGGATCGCAAACAAAGCCCGTACGTTTCCCCATTTGGCTCAGCCCGGGCCTCACTTTGACGTGAGCGTCCAGGCGCCATCCCAATCGGCGCCTGGCGGATGGGCGATCAAATAGGCACAGCGCTCCAGATACACACAGCTTGGCGTGGTCGGACGGTTCGGGAAATGCGCCTCAAGTGGTTCACTCTGACGAAATGTTGCTTGAGCCTCCTCCCATTGCTGTTGCCGGTAGCACGCTATCCCCTGATCGTAGAACGCCAGCATCGACCGTTGATCCTCGGGCAGGTCGTCTGCATGCGCCATGATCTCGACGGTTTCGACCGGCTCGGATTTGCCCACGAACTTGACGTTATCGATCGTCCGCCAGACAAAATCGTCTCGACCGGCAAGGTGCAACGTATGGGCTAGACAATGAATGTTGACGCCATACTGTTTCGCGGAGGTTTCAAGCCGTGCCGCGGTGTTCACCGCATCGCCATGCATGGAATAATTCATGTGCAGGGTCGAGCCCATGTTCCCGGTGACAAATTCCCCTGAGCTGATCCCAATGCGCATGCGCATCTGCTGCACCAGATCGGGCCATTTGTCGCCTTCCGCACGCCATTTGGCCCGTAAGTCCGCCAGCGCCTGTTGCATGCTCAGGGCGGTACGTAAAGCGCGCAAGGCATGGTCTGCGCGGGGTATGGGGTCGCCGAAAAAGGCGACAATGCCGTCTCCGTCATATCGGTCCAGCGTGCCGCCCTCGTGCAACAGGATATCGGTCATGGGGCTGAGGTATTCATTGAGAAGGGCCACGAGTTGCGTTGGACTGAGGATTTCTGAAAACGTGGTAAACGACGCGATATCGGTAAAGTAGGCCGTGCGGATGCCGGAGGAACCGCCGAGCTTGGGCGCCGTTTTGGTTCGCACCATCTCCTCAATCAGTCCGGGTGAGACATACACCCGAAACGTTTTTTGCAGAAAATGCTTCTCTTTCTGCTCTGCCATATACGCCCAGGTGGTCAGGCCAGCCCAGATCACGACCGTCGCCAAGGGCGGATACACGGCGTTCAAGGCCCACCCTTGCGTGTCAAACAGCACATAGTTCACCCCCAGAGCGCCGAGAAAGAGTCCAGCCGCGAGCAGATGCATGGCCCAGGCTGGGAGACGTGCACCGAGTAGCGTCAGGCAGAGGCCCAGGAGCAGGACGGCGCCCACGGTATAGAAAGACGCCCACCCGGGCTGCAGCAGAAAATCGCGCCGCAGGATGTTATCAATGACCGTCGCGTGAATTTCCACGCCTGGAAAGGCCGGGTGGAAGGGCGTGACATGCAAATCGACCAGCCCGGTTGCGGTTGCCCCGATCAGGACGATCTTGTTGCGCAGGGCGGCGGGCGGCGCCGCGTCATGGTTGCCTTGGAGAATGTCAATCGCAGAATAGCGCGGAAAGAGGGGTGTGGGCGTCGAGGGACCGAGGTGATTGATCAGCATCTGCCCGAGGTGATCGGTGGGCAGGGTGTACGTTCCCTTCTGGCTCTGCAAGCCGACGCGCGTCACGCCGTCCGGGCCGATCCACACAATCGTGTTCGGCCTCCTGTCTCCATCCTGTAAATAACGCTCTAGGACCCGCAGACCGAGGGGGGCAAAGAGATAGTCCGGTTCGCCTGGGATGCCGACCCGATCACGATATTTCACCATCAGGCGGTAGCGTCGATGCACGCCGTCGGGATCGGGATAGCTGTTAAAGAAACCCGCTCCCCAGGCCGCATCCGAAAGCACACGGATACTTGACTCCACCGCATAGCCGGTTGGCAATGTCGTCGCCTGCAGCCGGACGCCGGGCGCGGTAATCGGAGCGGTGTAGGTGGAGGCCCGAATATTCTGCAAAAACCTCTCCATCTTCCGTTCGGGCAGATGGGTGACGTTCCGCTGGCGCCAATGAAAGAAGTAGCCTAACACCGTGCGAGACGAGTGGGACAGCTTTTCCGCAAAGATCCGATCATGATCGGCCTTGGCGATGACGCCACCGACAAACCTGGCCGCCTCCGCATAACGCGCCGCATCGTGGCCGGTGAGCCACTCGCGGATAGCTTGCAAGCGCTCGATTCCCATACGGGTATCAGAGGCTGGAAAGACCACGTCATAGCCAATCGCCTTGACGCCATAAGCGGTGAGTTGCTCCACGAGCTTGGCTTGGACGTCATACGGCCAGGGCCATCGGCCCAATTTAGGATCATCAAGACTTTTTTCATCAATCGCTGCAATCACCACTTCGGGTCCCGGCGGTTTGGGCCCTCGGAGTTGAAAGCGCCAATCGGCCATGAGCATATCGAGGCGCTGAAGGGGCATCGGATCGAGCAGCAGGGTCAGTAGGATCATAGCGGTCAGAAGTAGGCCAACGGTCGTGTTGCCGAAGCGTAAATAACGCCGGAGCCGAGCGTACATGATCAAGCCTCACTTTCGTGTGAACGTGGCGCATATTGAGAGAATACGTCATGTTGCGGCGTGGATATGCCGGTTTGAGCCTCATTGAAAGCCTAATCGGCTTGTGCTCTCAGTTCCCTTAGCCGTATCCGGAAGCAGTAGGATAGAATGTTTCAGACAGGTAGCGTTTATGCTTGACACAATCGCAAGGGTAGCATGTGCGCGGAGGCGAAAGAGACCCGTGAAGGAAAGCCGACAGGAGGCGTGGTTGCCCCAGGGGTTGCTGGCCGTCGTGTGGGGATGGTGTCTGATCTGGGAAAGCTTGAGCCATAGCTTGCCGTCCGTAGCTTCTGCCGGCGGGCAGACGGAACTGGCGTATGCCAAGGGTGTACTGGAATACGGTAATCGCAACTACCTCGACGCCCTGGAACACTTGCGCCGCGCCGTCAACGCCGAGCCTCATCATCCTGACGCCCAGTTTTATCTGGGGCTCACGCTCTTGCGGCTTGGCGAATTCCAAGACGCCGGCGCCGCCTTGGAAACGGCGCTGCATCTCGATGTCAGCAAACGGTATGTGCACCATCATCTTGGCATGGTCTATCTTCACTTGCAACGCTATGACAATGCACTCGCGCAGCTCCACCTTGCCGAACAATATGATGCTGCCAATAGCGCGACCCAGTTTTATCTGGGCTACACCTATTACCAGGCGCAGCAGTATCTTCAAGCGCCACCGTACCTGCAACGCGCCAGCGAACTCGATCCGTCACGGCTCCTGTCAGCACAGTATTATCGGGGGTTAGCCTTCTACGCTGCTGAGCGTGATCAGCCATCACGGCAAGCCTTTGAATGGGTGGTCCACACGGATCCGGCCTCGCCGCTGGCTGACAACGCACAGCGCTATTTGGAAGCGCTGAAGCATCGCAGCCGCCAGCCGCGGCTGCTTCGCCTGCAGGGCCGCGTCGGTTTTGAATACGATGATAACGTCGTTCTGGAGCCGAACGATGCGGTGTTCGAGTTTGGCCAACAAGACGATGGCCGCACGGTGGTGACGTTTTCGGCACAGTTGCTACCCATGCGGACGCCCACCTGGCATCTCGGGGCCACATACGACCTCTTTCAAAGCGTGCATTTTGAGCTGCACGATTTTGATGTGCAAAGCCATACTGGCGGGCTTTTTGCCCATCTCAACGTCGATCGGCTCACCTTCCGCGCCGAAGCCAGCTATAACCTGACTCTGTTGGATCTCGATCATTTCTCTCATTCTGTCACCGTGCAACCCAGCCTCGTGTGGCGGCAAACCGACGCCTTGTTTACCATCGTCTCGGCCAGTTTTAATCACACGGATTTCTTGACGCCCCTCTCTGCGTCTGAGGACCCCGGCGTCCGTGACCGCGACGGTTGGTTGGTGCGTGCCGGCATCCGGCAATTCCTGCTGTTCAATCAAAACCAGTCGTCGTTTGAACTGGGATATCACTATGAGGGAAGCCGTAACGATGGCACCGATTGGGAGTACGATAGCTACAACATCACCCTTGGGCTGCACACGCCGCTAGGGTGGGAGATCACGCTCGATCTCGATGGCGCCTATCATCGGCGTCACTACCGGCACATCAATTCTTTCGATGCAAAGCCTCTCGCCGTGCTGTCTGCGGCAGACCGCCGCTCGCGCCAGGACGACCGTCTCGTCGGTTCCGTGGCCTTGGCGCGAGCGTTCGGGTCCTCTCTGACGCTCTCTTTGAGTTATGTGCATACCCGCAATCTCTCGAACATCGATTTTTTGACTACCGTCGCCATGTGGTGTCCGTACAGCTCGCGGGGAGGTATTAGCGCATGGCGAGATGTCACCGGCTCTCGATCATACTGACGGGATTCATCCTGCTTGCGTGGCTTGCGCCCTTACCTCAGAGTTGGGGGGCGGCGACTCCCCCCGTTAACCACGTTGGCGTCGTGCTCGCGGTGGCGGGGACAGCCGAAGTCAGCACGCCATCTACACCGCAGTGGGAACCCTTGAAATTTCGCGATCACGTCTTTCTCAACGAGACGATTCGCACCCATGCCAAGAGCAAAATCAAAATTTTGCTCCGCAACGATAGCATCATGGCGCTGGCCGAAAACAGTGAGATGCACCTGACCGAGTTCCTCCTGCAGGGCAAACCGCATCGTTCACTCATCAGCTTACTGTCGGGCCAGCTCCGGGTCTTGACGACTCGGTTTTTTGGCCGGACGAGCCATCTGGAAGTCCGCACGCCAAATACCACCGCCGGCATCCGCGGCTCGGAGGAGTACGTCAGTTACGACGCTACGGCGGATCGCACCACGGTGTTCTGCGTCATCGGGTATTGCTATATACGGCCGCACGATGACCCGACGCGGCATTTCCGCATACCCGTAGGACACATCACGGCACATATCGGTTTCCGATTCCCACACAAGACGCGTCCGATCACCGCACAAGAACGACTGACATCCGTGGCCGACGTCGCATTAAGCACGCAAGATCCGCGCGAAGTCGCACCCGTCGAGGCGCAAACCCCGCATCAGCTTGGCCCGCCTCGGCGCTATCCCCACGGTCACGAACCCGACGACCACCTACTACCGGACGAGCCACAGGATATGATGGAAGACGAGATGAGGCATCCTCCCGGCTCATCTCCCCCGCCGCCGTCTGGAGCTGAAGGCACGCTTCCCCCGCCGCCGCCACCTGGCTCGGAGCCACCGGAGCCACCGGAGCCACCGGAGCCGCCGCCAGGCCCGCCGCACGGGCCTGGCCCGTTAGGACCGCAGAGTGAGATCATCACCCCTGACACGTCTCCGGCGAGCCCGACGTCACGCATCCGGCTCGTCATTACGATCCCGCCCGCGCTTGGTGGACCATAAATGATGCTGACGTGCCGTGGCAAAAGGGCAAACGTGTCAAACGGTGTCAAATGTAAGGATGTCAAACGTATGATATGCCCGTGGACTTGGCGCTTCGTACCGCTGTTGGGACTCCTCAGCTTGGCCGTGTCGCTGCAGACAGGTTGTGACCGCAGTCATGAGAGAGAGGCGCTAGGGCAGAGCCGCCTCAGGCTTGTCATTGAGACGGCCACCACCGGCCGCATGCGCCAATCGCAGACCATGCGTGCGGATCCAGAGCCGCGTCAGATCCTTGACCCGCTCGACATTACCAGCCTGCAGATCGAGGTCGTTGGCCCCAACCTCTCTAGCCCGGTCGTGGCCATGGTTTCCGAGGGTATCGGGCCGCAAGTTGCCGTCGACCTCATCGTCCCCCAGGGCCCTGATCGCCAAATTACAGTCGAGGTGTTGAATGGATTTACCGCCGTGATTTACCGTGGCGCAACCGTGGTCGATTTGTTCTTACCCGTACATGATGTCGCGTTGATGCTAGCTCCTGAACCCTCTGTGAATCCCGTCTTGGAAGCACAGGTAACTGCGGCTTTGGGAGGCATCTTAACCGTGAACTCGGCGCCGGCTGGACTGATGGACTTGACCCTCAACGTCCCGCCCGCAGCGTTCACAAGCGATACGCTCCTGACCGTGGGCACGCGCAATCACCCCGCCTTGCTCCCCCCGCTGCCCGCTGGCGTGGCGCCGATGGGACCTGTGCTCGGCTTTGAATCCGGCGGGGCGTCGTTGCTCGCGCCGCTCCTGCTGACCCTCCCTTACGATCCGATACAGCTTGCCGCTTTGGGGGCGATGGAGACGGCGTTGAGTTTTTATAGCTTCGCCAATGGAGCGGCGATCTGGACCGAAGTGAACCCCGTGTCCGTTGATCCGAACACGGCCATGCTCACGGCGCCGCTGTCGGCGTTCGGCTCCGGCGTCATTGGGGTGAACACCACCCTCTAACTGGGCGACCTTACCTTGGCCGTTTGCAAAGTGGTGTGCTTTATCTTTACTCTCTATTCGCTTACCTGTGAATCGGCGTGTAACGTATGGCCGTCGCATCGACGGCAGCGGAGATAGGGTATGGTCCCACATGAGGCGAATATTGTCATTATTGGCGGTGGCGTACTGGGTACCAGTGCCGCTTTTCATCTGGCCGCAGCAGGCTATGAGCAGATCGTGCTCCTCGATCGTGGACCGATCGCGGGGGGCACGACGCCATTTGCGGCCGGCCAAACCGCCTATCTGCCGGCGCATCCGCGTTTGCTGCCGTTTACCACCTATTGCATCGAATTCTTCGAGCACTTTCAGGAGCGCACGGGCTACGCCATCGCCTTTCACCAGCATGGGAGTGTGCGTGTGGCTTTAACGGAGCCGCATGTCGCAGGACTCCACAACCGCGTTGCGATGGCGCGATCCCTAGGTGACCAAGCCGAATTGCTGACCCCACAGCATGCCAAGGAACTCGTCTCAGCACTCGACGTGCCGGATGCCAAGGGCATCCTGTTTGCGCCACGTGACGGCTATGTCGAGCCGCGTTCGGTGGCGGCAGCCTATGCCGCGGCAGCCCGCGACCGTGGGGTCACGATCTGCACGCGCACGCCTGTCACAGGCGTCGACGTTGCCGATGGCGCGGTGCAGTCCGTTCGGACCGCTGCGGGGACCGTCCGCACCCGGTGGGTTGTCTTGGCCGCCGGCGCTTGGACGCGGCAGTTCAGTCAGCAACTGGGCCTCAACATCAGAGCCGTGCCGGTGCGGCATCAGGCGTTTGTCACGGCGCCGCTGTCTGTCGTGCCGGCAACGCAGCCCGTGGTCCGCATTGTCGACACCCAGGTCTATGCCCGCCCTGAAGCCGGCGGTTTGCTCGTCGGGGGCTATGGCTACCGGCCGCTCAGCTTTGATATGGACGCCTTCCCGGATCGCTTTGAGATACCTGACCTGGAGGCGGATCAAATCTATTACCAACAGTTGGCCGAGGCGGCCACGCAGTGCTTCCCGGTCTTGCGGGATGCCGTGGTCATTCAGGAGCGCCGGGGCTTGCCGACCATCACGCCTGACGGCCAGTATCTGGTGTCTGAGGTCGAGCAGATACGGGGATTGATGATCGCTTCGGGATGCCAGGTCGGCGGCATTTGGGCCTCGCCCGGACTGGGCCGCATGGTGGCGGATGCGGTGGCGGGGCAGGGGAGCCTGTTGCCGCCTACCGCGTTTAGCGTGGACCGGTTTGGGGATGCGTATGCGCATGACGCGGCTTTGCGATCCCAGTGTGAGCAGGTCTATGCATGTCACTACTGGGATGTGTATTAGCGCATGTTAGCCCACTAGCCAATCACCCGTGAGGGAAGCTCCAGAGGCATTGTTGAGATCATCCCGGAGGTTCCATGATTACTAATGACCACGAACTGCACGTGACCTTAGAACGTATTGCACACTTTCAGAAGCAAGTGACACACCTGCGCCAAGTCGACGCGAATCCGGCCAACTACCATGCAGCGGCCTCTGGATTTATCGCTGAAATAGACCGCATGCAATTAGAGGTGCGGGAGTATTTGAGTCTCCATCCCACAGAACTTGAATAACACGGAGGGGGTCAAGTTGACACCTTACTCTTTGAGCAGAGACGTGACAGCAGCACGTAGACTTGACCCTGATCCACTTGTAATTGTCCAATGGAAACAATGTGTTGTATCCTGTCTTGTCTTTTTCGATGACCAGCTTCTACAAGCATCCTCACAAGATCCCCACGAAAACACCACAAAATCCCCATGTTCGGCGTCCACAGGTTTGTTAGAATAATCTCATGGATTGCGTACCAAAGGATGGACCCCATGCTCGAGTTTCTCCTGACAGATGCCAATGTGCCCTTTAGTCTTGCCCTCAGTCTGATGCTGGGCATTGCTGCGCTGGAGGGGCTGGGTTTGTTATGCGGTCTGGATATGTCCAGGCCTTTGGATGATTTGCTTCTTGGAGCGGGTCTCGATGTCGATGTTGGCGAGGCCCATGTGCCAGCCGGTTTATCGATCTTAGAATGGCTTTATATCGGTACGGTGCCGATGTTGATGCTGTTGGTGGTGTTCCTTACCGCGTTCGGCTGTATTGGATTGGTGGGGCAAACCTTGGCGCTTCGTTGGCTCGGTCATCCTCTTGCCCCGACATGGGCCTCCGGACTGGCTCTGATTGCCTCTGTTCCGGTACTTCGCGTCGTCGGCGGTGGTCTCAAGAAGCTCCTCAAGGAACAGACCCGTGCGGTGTCGCAGGACGCGTTCATTGGCACGACTGGAACTATTGTCATGGGTACAGCCAGATGTGGGCAACCAGCCCAAGCTCGGCTGCGGGATGAACATGGACAGAGCCACTATGTGATGGTTGAACCGAGTGCGCCAGAGGAGGTGTTTGAGACCGGCACAGACGTGCTCTTAGTGGATCGCCAGGGGGCCGTGTATCAAGGACTCAAATTCGACCTCTAAGTTCCTGGACACCATGAGCGACATCGTTTTTCCAGAGGAAAAATATGAATTTAGTTCTGTTCGGGCACTGAAGTGTCTCAGTCTGACTGACATCGTTACTCAGGAAGGAGATTTACCATGGAGAACATGACGTCGATTGCGTTGATGGCTGGCGTGGCTCTGATCGCGTTGCTCGTGATAGGGCTGATGATGTCTCGCTTGTACAATCGCGCGTCGAAAGAGATCGCGTTTGTCCGTACCGGTTTGGGCGGTCAACGGGTGGTGCTCGACGGCGGCGCCCTGGTGTTCCCGGTCATGCATGACACCATTTCCGTGAATATGAACACGTTGCGGCTTGAGGTCCAGCGGATCAATGCACAGGCGTTGATCACCCGCGATCGGATGCGTGCTGACGTCCAGGCGGAATTTTACGTGCGCGTGCAACCGACCCAAGAGGCGATTGCCAATGCGGCGCAAACGCTGGGGCAACGCACCATGCAACCGGATGATCTGAAAGAGTTGGTCGAAGGCAAATTTGTGGATGCGCTCCGCGCGGTGGCCGCGGAGATGGCGATGGAAGAGTTGCATGAAAAACGCGTCGATTTTGTGCAAAAAGTGCAAGTGGCGGTGACCGAGGATTTGCTCAAGAATGGTCTGGAGTTGGAAAGCGTGTCGCTCACCAGTCTGGATCAAACCAGTCGCGAATTTTTGAATCCACAGAACGCCTTTGATGCACAAGGGCTCACGTTGCTGACTCAACAGATTGAGATGCGCCGCAAAGAGCGAAACGATATCGAACAAGAGACCGAGGTGGCCGTACAAAGTAAGAACCTTGAGGCGGAACGTCAGCAGCTGGAAATTGCCAAACAGAAAGAGCACGCCACCTTGGAGCAACAGCGCGAGGTGGAATACGCGCGTCTGGAGCAAACTCAGGAGGTTGAGGTCCGGCGAGCGGCCCAAATGGCCGAAATCGCCCGGCAAAAAGCGGAGCGAGAACGCGAGGCGAAGGAGGCTGAAATTGCCGCGCAACAAAAGGTAGATCAGGTGCAAATTCAGTCGGAGAAAGCTATCGAAGAAGAACGCATTAAGAAAGATCAACTGATTCGTGAGAGCGAAATTGCCCGAGCTCGCGCCTTAGAGACGGCTGAAATCGAGAAAACCAAAACGGTTGAATTGTCCGAGCAAGATCGGGCGATTACGATTGCCGAGAAATCCAAAGAGCAGTCGGAGGCCCAGGCCGAAGCCGACCGCGCTCGTGCCGACGCAGTGCAAGCGGAAGAAGCGGTGGTCACCACGCGCGAACGCGAGCAGGCGGAACGGCAAAAGCAAGTGGAGTTGGTGCAAGCGGCCCAAGAGGCCGAACGGCAGGCGATTGGCATCACGGTGGCAGCTGAAGCGGAAAAACAAGCCGCTGAGGACCGTGCCGCAGCCGCGCGCACCCTCGCGCAAGGTGAAGCGGACAAGGCCCGGATCGAGGCCGAGGGTCACGCCCAGGCCGAGCTCGTAGCCGCGCAGGCGGCTGAGAAGCGCTACGCGGTGGATGCGGCTGGTAAACGGGCCATCAATGACGCGAGCAATGTCTTGTCGCCGGAGCAAATCGCCATGCAAATCAAAATGTTGCTGATTGAGCACCTGCCGGGCATTATTCATGAAAGTGTCAAACCGATCGAACAGATCGAGGGTATCAAGATTTGGCACGTGGACGGTTTGGGAGGGAACCATCATGGCCTGCCTGAAGCGAACGGCGAGGGTGCGGCGAATCTGGCCGAACAGGTGGTGAATAGTGCCTTGCGGTATCGCAGTCAAGCGCCGTTGTTAGATGCATTGCTCAACGAACTGGGGCTCAGTGGTGGGAATATTCAGGGGTTGACGGCAGCGCTGCATGACACCAGCCATGGGGCTCGGCAGACCGAAGCAGAGGTGGCAGAGGTGGGAAAGAAGGAGGAAGAACACGGCACCGAGGAGAGCTATAAAAACCTCAGTTCGGTAGACGGCAACTCATCAGTATGATGCTGTGCTCGGGAGGACATGAGTATACTTTGCGACACATCGCAGTGTTGAATGCAGCTCTTCAGCGGTTTTGAAAGCCTCAAGGAGAGCTGAGGAACCGATCTGCAAGGCGTCTATAGTGAGAATCTAGCTTGAGTAACCTAGACACTCAAATAATATTTCTTCACGAACTCGTGTTCGCTCAGCTCTGCCGTGCTATGTCCCTCAAACGCGATGCGCCCTTCGACCAGGATGTAGCCGCGATCCGCGATCTTCGTGGCCTGGTGAAAATTTTGTTCCGTCATGAGCACGGTCAAACCATACCGCTCTTGCAATTCCTTGATCTTGGCAATGAGATGACTCACCAAGATGGGCGCCAGACCAATCGAGGGCTCGTCCACGAGAAGAATCTTCGGCTGCGACATCATGGCCCGGGCCACGGCGAGCATTTGTTGCTCACCGCCACTCAAACTGCCAGCGAGCTGCTTGCGGCGCTCGTGGAGCACCGGGAAGGTGTCGCAGCAAAATTGCAGATTGCGGCCAATGTCGCGACGCGTATCCATGCGATAGGCGCCAAGCAAGAGATTCTCCTCCACCGTCAGCTTCGGAAACAGCCGTCTGCCCTCGGGCACGAGCGTGATGCCCAAATGGACAATCTCTTCCGGGGTCTTGCCCGTGAGATCGATGCGGCGCCCAGCGCTCTCCAGATAAATCTCCCCGGCGTCGGGGCGCACCAGACCCATGATGCACTTCATCAAGGTGCTCTTGCCATTGCCATTCGTGCCCAGCAAGACGACCGTCTCACCCTCATGAATGGTCATCGAAACTTGGTGCAGGACGCGCACCGCGCCGTAACCGGCGTCGACGTTTTGGACCACTATCTTATTCGCCAAGGTAGGCCTTCTCCACCGCTGTATGGTTGACCACGTCCTCGGGAGCGCCTTCGGCGATCTTCTCTCCGGCATCGAGGACGACGATACGCTCTGAAAACCGCATCACAGCCCGCATGATATGCTCGATCATAATGATCGTGATGCCCTTCGAGGCCGATGCGTTCGAGGATGTCCACCGCTTCTGCGGTGATGTCGGTTCGGTGCGCGTCGTGATTGGCCGCGTATTCCATGGGAATGCACAGATTTTCCAACACAGTCATGCTCGCGAAGGGCTTGGGAATTTGGAAGCTGCGTACAATGCCGCGCTGCGCCCGTTTGTGCGTCGCCAGGGCGGTGATATCGGCCCCGTCAAAGAGAATGCGTCCGGCTTCCGGGCGTAGCACGCCGGAGATGCAGTTGATGAGGGTGGTTTTTCCAGAGCCGTTCGGGCCGATAAGGCCGAAGCGCTCGCCTGTTTTGACCGTGAGGCTGACCTCGCTCAGCGCTTGAAAGCCGCCAAAACGCTTGGTCACGTGCTGCAAGTCGAGCAACGGGGTAGCTATTAGACACGCTTCCTTTTCACGATGCGCTGCACGAGTCCGACAATGCCCTCCAGCGCTAGAATGACGAAGGCGACCAGGACGACCCCGACGATCAGCAGATTGAGTTCTAACGAGATGGTAACGGTGGCGATCTGCTGTGTCGCGCCCAGCAAAACCGCCCCAACCGCGGGGCCCATCCAGGTCGCGGTCCCGCCGATCATCGGCATGGCTAGGCTATTGACCGCGTAGTCCAGATTGAAGGCAGAAGAGGGTTCCACATAAGTGACGTAGTACGGAAATGGGGCTCCGGCCATCCCCATCAGACATCCACTCGCGGTAGTGGCGAAAAGCTTGAGTTTCAGGGTGGGAACGCCCATGCACTCGGCGGCCTCTTCATCGTCTCGAATCGCCGCCAATCCCCGGCCAATCCAGGAATGTTCGATGCACCAGGCCACGGCAAGGGCGACGACGGCGAGCAACACCATCATGGCAAAGAGAAATTCTACATAATTGCTGAACAGCGGCACGCCGCGTGGCCGGATGGCGTAAAATCCCGCCGCCCCGCCGACGTAATCCCAGTTCATCACCACGGTTTGCAGGACCACGGCAAGCGCCAGCGTGGCAATGGAAAAATACACGCCCCGCAACCGCAGGGTGAGATAGCCGATTCCCAAGCCCAAGAGCCCGGAGACGATGCCGCCAGCGAGCAGCAAAATCAAAAAATACGCGTTGAAGGCTTTGATACACACCACCGCAGTGTATGCCCTTGCCGCGAAGAACGCCGCCGTGCCGAAATTGACATAGCCGGTGTAGCCGCCCAGAATGTTCTATGCGGTGGCCAGGACGATGTATTGTAAGATGACGTACGCGGCAAAGAAATAGTATCGATTTTCAATCACACCCGTGAGGATGAAACCGGCCGCGACCATGGCGAGCGCGAACAGCAGAAGCAAGGTGGGTTTCAAGCCTTACCTCCCAAACAGCCCGGCCGGCCAACATGCCAGGACGAGGAGGAGCACGCCGAACGACACGGCCAAGGCCCAGGACGGTCCGTAAAACGTCGAGGTCAGGCTTTCCGCCACGCCCAGGATAAGGGCTGCTGCCAGCGTGCCGCCGATGCTGCCCAAGCCGCCCAACACGATGATGGCGAAGACGCGGCCGATGTACTCCCGTCCGATAAATGGCTCGACCGGTCCGATAATAGGGTTGTTCCCCAATAGTTAATGAGGTAGGCTATCCTCCCCCAAACGATGGAGGGAGCCCAGCCAGGTCATTGGTTATCCGAGATGATCGGCAGATGAAAGCCTTAACCGGTGTGTCTCAGACGCAATTTGACTTCTTGCTGCCCGCCTTCAGCCACGTCTATCAACAGGCTCAGCAAAAACGCTATGAGGAGGGTGTCCAAGCTGGCAAACGCAGCCGAAAGCCGGGTGCAGGTATCAAAGGCAAATTACCCACTCTGTCAGACAAACTCCTGTTCGTTCTATATTATTACAAGACGTATCCGACGTTTGATGTTCTTGGTGCACAATTTGGTATGGTACGTTCGAAAGCGAATGAAAATCTCCATAAGCTCTCTCCCATCCTGTATGACACGTTAGTGCAGTTAGACCTCATGCCTTATCGAGAGTTGAAGACCCCAGAGTCGTTGAGGGAGGCGTTGTCAGGTGTGGATCAACTGATTATTGATGCGACTGAAAGAAGCTATCGCCGGTCACAAGATGAGACGACCCAACGTGAACACTATAGTGGTAAAAAAAAGCCATACGCTGAAAAATACAGTGATGTCGATGCCGGATAAATGGATCGTCTTTCTGGGCCGTACGTTTAGTGGTCACAACCATGATTACAGCATGTTAAAACAAGAGTTCCCACCGGACTTAGACCGGTTTAGTGACGTAGAAGTTTGGGTGCACCTGGGTTATCAGGGGATTCAGTCGGACTACAAAGGCGAAATGCTTGAGATTCCACACAAGAAACCCCGGAAGAGCAAGACGAATCCGACTCCAGAATTGACGGCGGAGCAGCAGGCGGCGAATTATGCCGTGAGTCAAGTTCGCATCTTGATCGAACATGCCATCGGCGGTATGAAGCGTTTCAACATTTTGGTGCAGCGTTTCCGCAACCGCAAAGATCACTTTGAGGATGATTCGGTGGGCATCTGGGCTGGGCTAGGGAACCTGATCTTATGCTATTGAGGAACAACTCTAATGATTAGCAACGCACCGGCGAGGCTTGCCCTGGCCACTCCGAGTCCAAAGGCGATGGTCTTGATTTGGGTGGGATTCGCCCCCATGAGCTGGAGCGCCAGGCTATCCTGGGAAACCCCCATAATGGCTCTGCCGTAAAATGTTTTGGCGAGAAAGAGATAGAGTCCCAACGTCAGCAGGACCCCGACGAGACAGGGCACGAGCAGCCTGGGGGCGAGGCCAATGAGGCCAATGGTGATGGACGTGCCGATGTAGGGCGCCTCGACCAGGCGGTAGTCGACACCGTATTGCAGCACCAATGCCACTTCGAGAATGAATAAGAGGCCAAAGAAGAACACCGGGCCGCGCAGGGCTGGCGCGCCTTTTTTCTCGAAACTGTTGTAATAAATACGATACACGCCAACTCCGAGGAGAAAAAAGAGAGGCGTGCAGAGCACACCTGCCAAGATCGGGTCCAGCCCGAAGGCGGAATTGGTCACGTAGGCCGCATACGAGCCCATGATGACGAAGGTGGGGTGGGCGATGTTGACGATGTCTAGCAGGCCGAAGGCGATACCGATTCCCAAGGCCACGGCCGTGTAGAAACCGCCGAGCAGCAATCCCGCAACAATGGCGTTTAAAAGGAGCTCGACGGATACCATGGTCGACCTCGGTTCACCTTACTTCGCTTTGGCGTAGGGAAAAATCAGCTCACCGGACTTCCATGCCTCCGGATAGAGGACGATACGTTTCCCCGGTCCGAAGAATTGTTTCACCTCTTTGTCCGCGATGTTTTGATACTGCACCATGAGCGTCCGTGTCGTGGCCCATTCGCCGTTGGCGCCGAATTGTATCTTGCCCACGATGGTGTCAAAGGCGTTGTTGCGGATATATTCTCCCACCGTTTTCTGCTCGATGCTCTTCGTGGCCTCGATGGCCTGCTGCAACACCTGGAGATTGGCATAGGCCCACGGCGGCAAATAATGGCCCAGCGGGTCAACGCCCGCGGCTTCCGCTTGCGCCTGGTATTTGGTCAGAAAGGCATCCACACCGGGGAACTTTAAGGTGGGCTCGGGCACCCAGAAATCGTAGTTGACAATGCCATTCAACATCGGACCGAGCTTGGTTAAAAAGGCCGCGTACTGCAGGCCGACTATGCCGCCGCCGAAGAGCTTGGGCTCCAGGCCCACTTCATGCGCAGCGCGGGTGATGCCAACCGACCCGGGCGGATAGGAGGCGACGTACAGCACGTCGGGATGGGTCGCCTTGATGGTCCGCACCACGGGCGAGAATCCGCCGTGCCCGGCGGGTAGGTTTTATCGTAGACAATTTTGAAGCCATGTTTTTTGGCATTTTCTCGGGCGCCGCTCTGCGCGTTGCGGGCAAATTCGGCGTCCGCACCGATCAGCGCAATGGTCTTGAGCTTGTGCTCCGTTGCGATCTTGAAAAACCCTCTCGACCAGTCCGTGCGCGGATGCGGACCTGCCGGCGCGATGCCGAAATAGTAGGGATAGTTGAATTTCTCGTTGGCAGCGAGCCCGAAGAGCCCCATGAACACGAGCCCGCGCTCCATGACCACGGGGAGGGCGGGCACAATGAGATTGGTGCCGTAGCCGGAGACGACGAAGTCGACTTGGTCAACATCGATCAGCTTTGTATAAATAGCGGGAACACTGGCCGGTTTGGTCTGATCGTCGTAGTACACGAGTTCAACCTGGCGTCCGAGCAGCCCCCCCTTGTCGTTCACGTCTTTTGCCCAAATCTGCATGGCCAACAAGGCCGCCTTACCATTCGCGGCCAATCCGCCCGTGAGGGCCATGCCAAAGCCAATCCGAATAGGTTTGGCTGTCTGGGCTGTGAGCGGCCAAGCATGTGTGAGAATGAAGGCGGTCAGCACCAGCCCTAGCAGCATCACGGATCGTATCCCTCGCGTGCACCTCATATGTCTCCCCTTCCATCCCGTACCGCGTGGAACCAATGATTCGTTCGTTGTCGGGTGCATTCTATGCACCGTTCTGTCTCCCGAGGGTTGGAGCCCCCATAGTAAAATGCATCGGAAACGTAAGTCAATGATTCTGGAGAAAAAACTGTCTATCGGGTTGTGCTATGATGAGATGTGGCCGCCGTCCGAGCCGTGGGGATTGCAGAGAAGGAAACGTGTGATGCATCCGGTGCCTGACTACGCACCCTTTAAAGCTGGGCCGTTTCGCCTAGTGATGGGACTCGCGCCTCTCGATCTCTGGGACTGGATCGAAATCGATGCCCAGTTCGCTGCCGAGCTGGGCGAAAAAGAGCATCTGCTGCGCGAGCGTCATGCGGACGTCTTTGCCGTGTTGCCCGAGGCGACAGAGAGCGCATCGGAGGTGCTTGCCCTGCTGGCGGCGCATTTACCGGCTCGGTTTCCGAGGCTCTATCAGCGTGCCGGAGACGACCTCTACAATAGGGTGACCGGACACCGATGGGATCTGGCCAACACCGAGTTACATCCGCTTGATCTGTCGGGACGTCTGGTGCAGGAAGATCTGTGTCTCATGGCGCCGGACCGCAACGGGGACGTCTATCGCCTCATCGGCGCCTCCGTATGTTTCCCCACACGCTGGCGGCTTGCGGAGAAAATGGGGCAAGCGCTCGACACGATTCACGCGCCGGTTCCCGGATACGAGGAACAGCTGGCCTCGACCATGGATCGGTTCTTTAGGCGGCTCAAGACGGAGCGGCCCGTGTGGCGGGTGAACTGGAGTCTGGTTGACGACCCGGCCCTGTTCCAACCGGCCGGGCATGGATGGCGTGAGCAGGACGGTCGCATCACTGCCCATAACGCTGGGGAAAACGTCTGGCTGCGGATGGAACGGCAGACCCTCCGCCGCCTGCCGCGCACCGGCGTGATTCTGTTCACCATTCGCGTCTACGTCCGCTCCTTGCAACAACTTGCGGCAAACCCAGCGCGTGCGGCTGATTTGGCCGCTGCCATCCGAGCGCTCCCTGCCGCTATGCGCCTCTACAAGAGCCTGGCTCCCTTCCGGGAGGTGGTTCTAGAGTGGTTGGACCATGTGGCAGGCACGGCGTGCCGCTCTGATGCTGAAGCGACAGCCAATCCCGCATAAGACGTTTCCGTTCGCCTTGCACGCTGAGGAGATACACATGACGACAGCAGAAGCCGAATGCACACACGCCCACCGCCTGATCACCGCCCTTGACACCGCTTTGGCGCAGGCGCTTGCGCATGCCCGCGAGCGTACGCGGCAAGGGCGAGACATTGATGAACACCAAGTGCACTGCGAACGCCTCGCCTACCGTCTCACCGAACTGCGGGCCGCGCAGGAACTCGTCGGGTATGCTGAAACGCAACCGCAAGATGGGCCGGCAGAGTCGGTGATGGCGTCGATGGCGCTAGCTTTTGCGGCTGACGTGACGCAGAAATTCGTTGCCGAGGCTTATGCAAATATACACGCGTATGGCTTTGACGAAGCGTTTCTCGACGTGACGGTTGGCGCCGTGCCGGTCCGGCAGGCCATCTGTGCCGGTGTTGCTGAAGCGCGGCTGCGTGACATTGGCCGTTTTGTCCTTGACACCAATGGGGTCAATACGATGCGGTTGGGCGATGAACTCGCCGAGTTGACCCGGCAGTCTGTTCGCGACTTCACCCGCCAGGAAGTCGAACCGATTGCCGAATGGATCCACCGCCATGATGAATTGGTTCCCGATGCGCTGATCGCTAAGATGGGTGAGTTGGGGTATTTTGCCATGTCGATTCCGGAAGCGTATGGTGGCACCGGCATGGGCTTTCTGGTCATGATGATCACCACGGAAGAGCTATCTCGGGGCTCTTTAGGGGGTGCCGGGAGTTTGATTACGCGGCCGGAAATCGTGGCGCGGGCCCTCCTGGACGGCGGCACCGAAGCCCAAAAACAGCGATGGTTACCACGCATTGCGTCTGGGGAGTTGATGGTGGCGGTGTCCGTGACCGAACCGGACGTTGGCTCCGATGTCGCGTCCCTCACGTGCCGTGCCGAGGCCGGGGAGGTGGCGGGACAGCCAGGATATTTTATCCAGGGGGCCAAGGCGTGGTGCACCTTTGCCGGACGTGGCGATATTATTGGCCTCCTTGCCCGAACCGATCCTGAGCCGCAAAAGGGCGCGCGGGGTCTCTCGCTTTTTATCATCGAGAAGGAGCGCTGCTACGGACACGATTTTCTCATCCGGCAACCCCATGGCGGGAGCATGCAGGGGCGAGCAGATGCGACGCTAGGCTATCGTGGGATGCATTCGTTCACGATCACCTATGGGACTTTCT
>CBCXVS010000091.1:0-22058 GCA_965178525.1 uncultured bacterium
AATGGACTTTTGAATTGGGCCAACCTGTTGATCTACTTAACCCTCCGCCTATTCTGCCAGGGGAACTTCGGCCTAGGGACTTGGTCATCCCTAAGATAAAACAATGACTTAAGCAAGGAAACTGCTATTTTATGAATTATCCGGGTTAGGATGGTTCGCCCGATCACGAGTTGATACCAGCGCCGTCTTTTCATAACCTGCCTCCTTCTTGAAGTTAACGGCCGATGATGCGAAATGGCGTGTCAGTGGGTATCATAGGCTATGATGGACTTGTCACATGCTTTTACCTCCTGGCCGTTGGCTGTATGCGTCAAGACGGCTGGCAGCTCCAGGTTCCAGGAGGCTGGGTACGTATCGGCGGGTGTGGCGCCGCGAGACGGCGGCTCGCTGAGCGTGTTACCCCGTCCTTGCGAAAACTTGTTGACTTCTGCCTGCAGAAGCTTTACCTTCGTGCAGAGCGGAGTTAATGCAACTTGCATTAAAAAAGGACGCGTTGCTTGTGGAACTCTATGACAGTCGTACAGTCGCCGCTCAGCTCAACATTCCCTACCGTACGTTGATGTACTGGGTCGAGACCGGCTTGATCTCTCCCCATACCTACTCGGGGCGTCGCCGCACGCCCGTGCGGTTTTCCGACAAAGATGTGAAGGAAATTGGGCGGTTGGCGCAGCTACGGCGATACTTGCGGGGGCAAACGTTGCGCGACGTGCTCAACACGCTGCGGGAGATGGGCCACAATCCCTTATCCCAAGGAGATTTCCTCGTGCTGCAAAACCGCAAGGGGCAACGCAACGTCATCAAAATTATGCATAATAACGAGGCCATTCAGTTGCTGCATGCGCAGCCTGATAGCCAGCAGTTACGGCTTATTCCACTGACCGGGGATGAGGTGCAAGAAGCGATTACGGCCGGCCGGCAAGAAGTCCTATTCAGTACCCGCGACAGTGAAGAGCCGCGCCCACCGGAAGCGCAAGCCGGTGAGGATGAGGCCGAGGCAGAACAGGCGGAGTAGAGGTCACCAGGGAGGGTGTTGCGAATGATTACGTTCGCCAATGAAACGGAAAGACTGGCGCGCATTAAGGTATTTGGTGTTGGCGGTGGTGGTGGCAATGCCGTGAACACCATGGTTGCGGCCGGGTTGCAGGGGGTAGAGTTTCTCACGGCGAATACGGATGCCCAAGCGATCGATGCGACCGAGGCGGAAGTCCGGTTGCAAATCGGGGCGGAGCTGACCAAGGGCCTGGGTGCTGGGGCGAATCCGGAAATCGGCCGCAAGGCTGCGCAGGAGGATCGCGATGTCATCATCAACGCGCTCGATGGCGCGGACATGGTGTTCATTACGGCGGGCATGGGCGGCGGCACGGGGACGGGTGCGGCACCCGTGATTGCCAGTATGGCGCGCGAACTAGATATTCTGACGGTCGGCGTCGTGACAAAACCGTTTGCGTTTGAGGGGCGGCAGCGGATGCGGCAGGCCGAGACGGGCATCCATGATTTGCGTGACAATGTCGATACGCTGATCACGATTCCCAACCAGCGGTTGTTGGAAGTGGTAGACCGCAGTACCCCGTTGAAGCAAGCGTTCAAAGTCGCGGATGATATTCTACGGCAAGCGGTGCAGAGCATTTCAGACCTGATTTTAGTGCCCGGTTTGATTAATCTAGACTTTGCCGATGTTCGGACGATCATGAGTGGGCGGGGAAAGGCCATCATGGGCACCGGCGATGCCGATGAGGCGCAGGGAGCGATCGCGGCGGCGCAGCGGGCCATTGAGAGCCCATTGCTAGAAGCCTCTGTGCACGGCGCCCGCGGCGTGCTCATCAACATTACCGGCGGTCCGCACATTTCGTTAATGGATGTGAATGAAGCGGCGTCATCGGTGCAGATGGCGGCGCATCCTGAAGCGGAGATCATCTTTGGCGCCGTGATCGACGAGCAAATGGGGGATGCGTTGCGCGTCACTGTCATCGCCACTGGCTATGATGATGTGGGTCTGCAGGACGTCAGCCCAGCCACGCCCGTGCTGGCGCGACGCTATGAGGTTCCCGAGCGTGAGCCGCTCGCCGACCCGGTTGGTCTGCCAGAATATGAAGTCCACGAGAAGTTCAATCCGGAGGCGCTTGCTCGCTGGCAGGCCATGTCGTACCCAGGAGGGACGGAGAGCGACATGGTGCTGGACGACCCGCCTCGTGAACGCGCGCTGGAAGTACCGACCTTCTTCCGCCGTCGCTGGGCGCGCCGCCGCTGAGCGCCTGTGGCTGAATGGGAAGCCATGCCGCGCTTGCGTGCGATTTGCTTGAATCGTGACGATGTTCGGGAGGGGCGGCGGGCCTTCCTGGAAAAGCGCCCGCCAATCTTTTAATAGGACCGCTAAGTTGGTGGGGGACACGGCCACGTTAGGGCCTTGAGCGCTGCTGGCGTGCCTCTCTGAGGTCGTCGATAAGGAGGATGGTAAGGGGAGAGATCACTCGGTTATACCGATGCGCTGAGCTGCTGTGCTGGTGGTGATGAAATCGGCTACCGTGTTTTGGGCATCATTGTCGCGCCAACCGATCCACCAGAATTCGGCGCCGATTTCGTAGACATCGCCTTCCCGTTTGGACCATTTGATTTTGGCCAGCGCCAGAATAGAGGAGTGGAGGTCGTCTGCATCGATGTCAAAGGCGACCATGCTGCCCTTTTCCAGTGGTTCGTCCGTCGTGAAGCACAATCCCCCACCACTGATGTTGACGGCGAGACTGCTAACGGGATTGCGGTCGAACTGTTCCTGGTCGACAAGTGAGTACGAAATGCGATAGTCCTTGCTCACACGAGGAAATTTTCTGCGCTTGAACACGGCCCGCTCCTTTTTGCCTTCCGAAGAGCCCTGTCGTTGGTTGTCAAGAACTTATCGAACCTTATCGGCACGCCCTGGAGGAAACTTGACGCACGTCACCAGCGGGTATGCGGGGTGCGTTACGCCTTCTCGGCGTGTGCACGAGTGAGCAGCGGGTCGGCAACGCCAGCTTCGGCAAAGCCGCGTTGGCGAAGCTGGCAAGCGGGGCAGCGTTGACACGGTGGAAACATGCCTTCATAACAGGTATGCGAATAGGCTATGGCGTCGAGTGCGCCAACTTCTTGCGCCAGATGCACGGTTTGGGCTTTGGTGAGATGCATTAAGGGCGTGTGTATCGTCATGGTGTCGTCCAGACCCAGTGTCAGGGCTTGTTCCAGGGCCTGCATGGTGTTTTCGCGGCAGTCGGGATAACCGCTATAATCGGTTTGGCAGGTCCCGGTGACCAGACGCTGCACCTCTCGTTGGTAGGCAAACGCCGCGGCCACCGTCAGGAAGAGGAGATTGCGGCCCGGGACAAAGGTATTGGACAGGCCGCGGCGGCCACCACTGGGTCGGAGGTCACCGTCAGTACCGA
The DNA here is from genome assembly GCA_965178525.1 of uncultured bacterium. Lineage (GTDB taxonomy): Bacteria > Tectomicrobia > Entotheonellia > Entotheonellales > Entotheonellaceae > CBCXVS01. Next base: position 3,411 of record CBCXVS010000091.1, read on the forward strand.
TGAGCGGAGAGCCGCCGAGTTGGCGTAGAATATCGAGTTGCAAGACCGTGAGCGGCACGTTGGCCATATCGCAGACCGTTCGCGCCGCGTCGAGTTCACGGCGGTGCCGTTGTCCGTAATCGAAGGCGAGGGCGTACAACGGCTCGAAGCGTTGTTTGGCCCAATACAGACAAGTTGTGGAGTCCTGCCCACCACTGCTTAAACAGACTGCACCGGCCATATATTTTCTCCTTCTTTTCCCTGGTCTGGCCTATGCGCAATGATACCGTGCCCCAGGCCAAATTGTCACGGATGTCTTACTGAGTTGACAGCGATAAAGCAAGCATGGCAGCATGAGGAAATGTGGAATGCGCCATGCGCCATGCGCCATGCATGGAGTTGGAAGGGGTGTGGTATGAAAGTCGGGCTTTTTGTGACCAATCAAAATCCGCCGGGTACCGATATGATCTCGGCTCTCGAAGAGCAGTATGTCATGGTACGCTTGGCCCGGGATAAGGGCTGGGATGCGATCGCCACTGGGCAGCATTATCTCAGCGAGGGGGTGAGTCAGCTCCAGTTGATCCCGTTTTTGGCGTGCTTGGCGGCGGAAGCAGAGCCCATGATGGGGGTGGCTGGCATTATTCTCCTCGGGCTCCATAATCCGGTCGAAGTGGCCGAATGCGTGGCATCGCTCGATGTGATCTGGAAGGGTAATTTTGTCCTTGGCGTTGGCTTGGGCTACCGCGATGTCGAATTCGATGCATTTAATATCCCGAAGGGGCAACGCTTGCGGCGTTTTGAGCAATGCCTCGACATCGTCAAGCAGTTATGGACCGAAGATCAGGTGACAATTGAGACCGACGCCACCACGCTGGCCGACGTGACGCTGACCTGCCGGCCCGTGCAGAAGCCGTATCCACCGCTCTGGTTCGCCGCCAACAACGATAATGCGGTCAAACGTGCGGCTCGGCTCGGCGACAATTGGTTCATTAATCCGCATGCGACGATGACGACGATTAAACGCCAGATGGGTTTGTATCGCGAGGAACTCGAACGGCTGGGGAAACCGTTCCCGACGGTGTTACCGATGATCAAAGAAATTTTCTGCGCCAAGGACACCCAAACGGCGTTGGAGATGGCCGGCCCCTACCTAGCGAAAAAATATCAGACCTATGCCTCGTGGGGCCAAGATGACGTCTTACCGGGAGATGAGACGTTTCAGCAGCCGTTCGAGGAACTGCTGCAGGATCGTTTCGTGCTGGGCAGCCCGGAAGCGTGCTATGAGCAACTGCGGCCCTGTTGGGAAGAGCATGGCGTCAATTACTTCTTTTTTCGCACGCATTGGAGTGGCATGCCGCTCGGCCATGCCGTGTCGAGTATGCGGCTGATCAGTGATGAGCTGTTACCGGCGTTGCGGCAGGTGGGCCGCTGATTGCAGAGCACTGCAAATTTTGAAGAGCTCTTAGCTATCAGCTGTCAGCTAAAAAAGGAAGGTACAAGATTTCTTCTTCCAGCGTTTTAACTGATGGCTGATAGCTGATAGCTAAGAGCGGTGCTGTCAACGCTGCAGAGCCGCCAAGTCGTCTGCCGAGGGGCCGTTCATGTGTTCTGCACCCTACCGTTGGTATACGTCGTATAGTGGCTGAGCATTAACAAGGCGACCAGGTCGGGCGCCTGCTCCTTGCCACAGTGTCGGCACACCAATTCTAACGTATCAATGCGAAATAACTCCGGTCCCAGGGCAAAGTTTCGGGGTTGGTTGCAGAGGGCGCACAGCGTCTGGCGCGTGCCGGTATTACGGGCAATGATAAGCCGTGGGGTGTTCATCTGTTGGCTTCCTCTGACTTATTGTCCAGCGTTCTCAAGTCGGTAGCATGGTCTCATGAGAGATCGTGTACCACAGCGGTACTGATGCTTGCTGTGTGGCATCTGAGAGAGAGCAAAAATTATGCCAGAGCAGTCCGTGGCAGGGGGTTGTGAAGAAAAGGCCGAGTTTTCAGGTAGAAATAGCGTGCCCCAGGAAACCCTGCTGGTGTGTGATGACGCTTGCGGCCTTGAACCTATGGTCAGGTATGACCTAATCGCATGGCCTTGCCCTATGGCGGCCATGACACGGTGGCAATGTGCTTGACGTCGCGGGAGCGGATTGCCATACTGGCAGAGATGAGGCGTCATGCGCCGCATGGCAGAGCTGGGAGATAGATCGGGAGCGGATATATGCCACAGACATACCGCCGGCTGTGTCCCCACTGCTTGCAAGAAGTTGCCTGGCCTGAAACACCAACCTACCCTTTTTGTTCTGAACGTTGCCGCTTGATTGATCTTGGCGCATGGGCGAGCGGTGATTACCGCATTCCGGGCGAACCGGTCACGGACGAGGAAGAGGGGGTTGGAGGGGCGGCTTCGGAGAACGACATGCAGGCGGAGTGGGGCGAGGAATACGCCTAACAGGTGATGACCGCAGGGGTCACGAGGAGGAAGAAGTTATGCTGAACTTTACCGCGATGGATCACATTGTCCTGAATGTCCGTGATATGGATACCATCTTGAGTTTCTATATTGACGTCCTCGGCCTTGAGGGGGAGCGCATTGAAGATTACCATGAGGGGAAAGTGCCGTTTCCGTCCGTGCGAATCAACACGGATACGTTGATCGATCTCTTTCCTATGAAGGCGGCAGAATCGGCGGTTGCAGCGGCAGAAAACCTGAACCATTTTTGTATGGTGATCGAACCCACCGATATGTAGCAGGTGATCGCTCACCTCGAGGGGCACGGCGTCACGGTCGACGAAGGACCGGTGCCGCGCTGGGGCGCCCATGGCAGTGGCACATCGATTTATTTTAATGATCCCGAAGGGAACCGCATTGAAATTCGCTATTACGAGGGCTGATCGCAAATGCGGAATGCGGAGTGCGGAATGGAAGAGGTGCTGTTCCTGCGTGATTGGGATGGCATCGTAGAGTCAGCTACGAGAACTGTGGCCGGCTGGCGGCAATCACGAAGAGTTGATCACCGGCTTGCAACTGGTATTTATGGACTGGGTTCGTCACATGGACGCCGTTGCGGCCCTGCACCGCGATCACCAGGGCATCGTATTCCTGTTTGCGCCGAGTCAACACATCCAGAAAGCTGCATCCAATTAAGTAGGTAGGCACTGGGGTTAAATAAAGTTCATGCCCTTCCTGATTGCTCAGTAACTCCGAGATCACCCGTGTGACACCGTGGTCGAGTACCGCTTGCACTAGCAGGTACGAGGTCAGAGCGCCACTGACGATGATTTCGTCGGCCCCGGCTAGCTTACAATGGGTGGCATTATGGGCATCGGCTAATTCGACACACGTATAGAGGGTGGGGCAAGTTGTTTTCAGGGTCAGCGTAGCCAGAATGGAACGGGCATCGCGCGAAAAGGCATCGATGCGTTCATCGCTGAGAACGATCGCCGCCCGCGCTGCCTCTATGTTGGCCTGTTTCAGTGTCCTGGCGCTCACATCGCCCCGGACAAAGGCGAAGTCGACCGCTTCGAGTGGTTGTTCGTCGAGGTCGGCAATCAAAACGACTGGGGCTTCTGCATCCCCATCATCGCTGCGCAGTTCGTGCAGGAGCTCCTGGGCTTTGTAATTCCAGCCACAAATGACAAAATGTCCGCTGCAGTTGAGTGGATTCATACCGCGTGTCCTCCTCCGGTTGGCCTGCACCATGATACTGGCCAGCAAGGCGCTCAGGGTGCCCAAGAGGCCGATGCCGGCTAGCATCGTCACGGCGCCAATCACGCGTCCCCCGACGGTGATGGGGGCGATATCGCCGTAACCGACGGTTGTAATGGTGACCAGGGTCCACCACAGGGCGTTAATAGGTGAGACGGCTTCGAAGTAGGTAAGACCGACCGTCCCGACACAGAGAATGAAAAGCAGAAAAAGTAAGAGCTTGGCAAAATTTTCGCGGCGTACGAAATCGCGGAGCGCCTGCAGCCCGTTATGCCATGTTGCCCGCATGCCGGGTCTCCTGAGTCTGGTCGCAGAGACGTGTCGTGCCATCGGTCTGGATGAGAGCGAGACGCCTGACATCCTTGTATGATCCTAACAAATCAGGGATACTCCTGCCCATATGCGTGCCATGTCGATGGCAATGCATATGGCTTGGCGCCCTCAGGGGGCGCTCTTCAAAACCTGCGGGCAGGGGAGCGGTATGATCGCCTTGTTCACCGATTTTGGTATGCGTGATGCGTATGTGGCCCAGATGAAAGGGACGATTCTGACGATTCATCCGCGGGCACAGCTTCTTGACCTCAATCACGAGGTGCGTCAATTTGACATTCGCGGAGCGGCTTATGTGCTGGCCGCCTCAGCCCGCTTTTTCCCAGCCGGCGCGATCTTTGTCGCGGTGGTGGATCCCGGTGTCGGCTCGGCCCGGGGGCCGCTCCTGCTGCAAACAGGAGCCGGCAAATCCTACATTGGGCCGGATAACGGCTTGTTTACCCACGTGGTGGAGCGCGAAGGGCTCCGAGCCGCCTACGCGCTCACCGAACCGGTCTATTTCCGTGAGCCGCAAATCTCGGCAACGTTTCATGGCCGTGATATTTTTGCGCCCGTGGCGGCTCATTTGAGCCTTGGCGTCCTGCCGGAGCTCCTCGGCACACGGCTTATCGATATTGTGACACTGCCGCAGATACGGCCACATGCGGTGGAAGGCACAGTTATCGGTGAGGTCCTACATATTGATCACTTTGGCAATGTCATTAGCAATATCACACCCGACATGTTAGATCACCTGAAGCGAGGCCAGCCCATGGTGTGTACAGTCGGGGATAACGTCTATACGATTCCCTTTGTGTACACGTATGCCGAGGGCGCCCCGGCCCAGCTCATCGGCTTGATCAATAGTGAGGAAACGTTTGAGTTGGCCATCGCGAAAGGGCATGCCGCCACATTTCTTCAGGCTCAGGTTGGAGACCGTGTCACGGTTGAGCCGGAGGGAGGCGCCAGTGTATAATCCTGGCCTGTGCCTCATGGGGATTGAGATCGTTAGAAACCAAACACTGACAAAAAGGAGTGCGCCACGTGGGCGCGAGACGGGCCTCACGGCGCGATATGTCTATGGATTTCCGTTTTAGTGCTGAACAAGAAGCTTTTCGTCAGGAAATTCGGGCGTTTTTAGATAAGGAACTGCCCGAGCCCCCCGCGTTGCCCGATGATGGATGGATCGTCGGGTATGATCCTGCGTTTTCCAAAAAGCTTGGGGCCAAGGGGCAATTATCTCGATCGCCTTATCCTCACCGAGGAACTGCTCAAGCGTGGTGCGCCCGTGGCGGCCCACTGGCTTGCCGACCGGCAAATGGGGCCGTCCATTTTGCACTATGGGACACCGGAGCAAAAAGAGCGGTTCTTGCCGGGTATTATTGCCGGTGAGCTGTGCTTTTGCATCGGCATGAGCGAACCGGGGGCCGGCTCCGACCTGGCCGGGTTGCAAACCCGGGCGGAGGAGGAAGGCGATGATTATGTCCTGAATGGACAAAAAATCTGGACCAGCTTTGCCCATGTGGCCGATTACTGTTATTTAGTGGCGCGCACCAACGCCGATGTGCCCAAGCACAGGGGGATTAGCGAGTTTATCGTGGATATGCAGACCCCGGGGATTACGGTCAAGCCGATTGTTGATATCACCGGCGCCCATCATTTCAACGAGGTGTTCTTCGATCAGGTTCGCGTGCCTAAAAGCGCCTTAGTAGGCGAAAAAGATCGCGGTTGGTATCAAATCGCCGCACAGCTCGATTATGAGCGCAGCGGTATTGAACGCTTGATGAGTAATTACCTGTTGTTTGATGCCATAGCCGATTATGTACGCGAAACCGGCCTTGACCGCCGTGAAACGGTACGGCACCGTCTGGCACAGCTTTATATTGAGTTTATGATGGGGAAGTTTCTGGTCTACAGAGTCGCCTGGTTACTCAGCCAAGACATCGTTCCCAATGCGGAATCCGCGGCAGCGAAAGCCTTCTGTACCGAGTACGAACAGCGTCTAGCCCAAACGGCAAGTGAACTCATGGGCATGCATGGTCTGCTGATGCCGGGTTCGCCACAAGCCCGCCTGCATGGGCGCATTGCCCGGGCGTATCTGTACGCGCCGGCTTATACCATTCAAGGCGGCACATCGGCCATCCTGCGCAATATTATCGCGATGCGTGGGCTCGGTTCGCCGCCAGGATAAGGGCACGATTCCTAGCCTCCCCATTGCGGGGGAGGGCGTCGGCATGTTTTCCTGCTACCTAACCAGGGAAGCCGCTAACGGACATGGGGATGGGCATAAAGCAGAGGATAAAGATGACGAGAGCGATCCCTGCCACCATCAGGCTTTGCCGGTCGAGGGGCGACTGCGGATCCATCACCACTTGTTGACGCCGGCTAGTCAACCAGCCGATGAACGCGAACAGAAACCAGCCGAAGAAAAAGAATCCCAACACCAGTAGCATACAGACGACGGCCCATGAGATATACCGGGCGTACGGACCTAAGATAGCGTACACGATATGACCGCCATCGAGTTGCCCCATCGGAAGCAAGTTGAGGGCGGTGACCAGAATGCCGAACCAGGCGGCGATGCCGACGCTGTTAATCTGAATGGCATGGCCGTCCTGAATCGGCCCGAGGGCCAGACGGCCAATCACCTGCAAGAGTATGGGTTCGCCAAACGACAAGCCACCCGCGTTTGGAGGAATCGGCACGACAGAGGCCGTCGTGTATGCATAGATCATCGCCGGTAGCGCGATACAAAACCCGGCGATCGGGCCTGCAGCACCGATATTGAGGAGCGCGCGCCGATGCCGGGCAGGAGATTTCATGCGAATCACGGCGCCAAAGGTGCCAAAAAAAAGCGGCGGCGGCGCGGGGAGGAAATAAGGCAAGGTCACATCCATGCCATAATACCGTGCGGTCACGTAGTGGCCCATTTCATGGCATAATAGAATGCCCAATAACGTACATGCATACGGCAAACCACGGTAAAACTCATCGATGGCTTGCAGTGGATTGGGTACACCGGCCCAAAGCATTCCTTGGACTAGAGTCGTGATGAATGTCATCAGAAACAACACAATGTGCGTATGATAATTGGGGCGTGTCGGCGCGGGCAACGGTGGGGGATGAGGGCTCCAGCCGTTGCGATAGTGCTCCATAGGAGGTAAGCCCGAAGGACGCATTATGACTCCCTTTGGGTGTATGGCGTTAGGACGCGGTGACGGAGATGTTGCGTTGTTCAAAATGAGGCATGATATCCTGCGCATAGAACGCCAGTTGGCGCAATAACTGGGACGGCGGACAGGCTGGCCACAGGGCGAATTTCGTCAAGCCATGCGTAACGAAGCGTTGTAGCATTTCCCGGCATTCCTCCGGCGTACCGACGGCACTGCGTGCCAGCATCCGCTCCGGGGGACGGCGGCTGTTGCCAGCAAAGAAAGCTGCAAAGTCGCGTCGGGCTTTGGCGCTATCCGGATCCACGTGACAGAATACAATACTTCCCGCCTCAATGTCGTCGGCCGCACGATCATCGGCCGCAGCAAATTCGGCGATCTTAGCCTGGCCCTCGGCAAACTCTTCAGGCGTGACGAAAGAAGCGAACCAGCCGTCACCGATACGGGCGACGCGCCGCAGCGCGTGATCACTGCGTCCTCCGACCCAGATATCGATTGGCTTGGCCGGGCGCGGCGTAATGGTGACATCATCAAAATGATAATACGTGCCATGGTGGCTCACGTTGGAACCCGTCCACAGCTTCCGCAACACAGTGACACCTTCATCCGTCATGGAACCGCGTCGCTTGCGCGGCACGTTGAAAGCGTCGGCTTCTTTCTCATCGGTGCCAAGCCCTACAGCCATGATCATACGGCCTTCGGAGAGGAAATCCAGCGTTGCCACCTCACGCGCCACAGCGATGGGATGGCGTAAAGGCAACATCATCACACTCGGTCCGAATTTCAGACGCCGAGTCCGAGCAGCAATGGCCGCCATCATCGGAATAATGGCGACTTCCGCCCGCTCGCCCATCATATGATCGCTCAACCAGACAGAATCGACCCCCCAGGCTTCAGCTTTATCAATATACTCAAAGAGCGTGTGAGCGTCCGGCATGCCTTGGTGCCAGAGTCCGAAGCCAATACCCATTTTAATTGCGTCCATGTCGTATCTCCTGTGCCCACACACGGTGCGATTGCCCAAGACCTGTGAGCACGATATTGTAGCCTGTTCCGAAAGGTGCCGCAAATACCTGCGGTGTGTCTCGGATTTGGCCTGACAAGGGGGAAGAGAGTATGTTAGGTAGCTGGAAGGAAGCCTGAGAGGAATCGTGCCGGCATGTCGCCCTCAAGGCGTTCTATCAGATCTTACCGTAGGAGATCTCACCGCCGTTTCCCGAACTCTCCCGAGCGTAGGAGCCGCAGGCTTAACCCGTGCATGACGGCAAGGCTTGTTTCTGGTCTCTCTCCACAGTTGTCCGGCAGTTCTTGGATCAGTATGAGCATCACAGAATGGAAACCCGTTCCATTCTGTGATGTTGACCGCAATCATCTACAACACCACCTTCCTCTGCCTATTGCCTGCCGAATCGTTACAAGAAAGGAGAGTACCCCATACGCCATGCCAAATCCTCGCCAAGCTGTTGTGGATATGATGTCGGTTGCCGCGTTTGAGTCTTGCTGCGGGAACGGAAACCAAGCCAGTGGACGATGGTCTGGCGTCAGACCAAATGCAGGAAGTGATGATGCACAGGAATCTTGGCCTCGTCCATCTGGAGGAGAAGTGTCCGGCAAAGGCCATCGAGGCGTTTGCCAAAATTACCCCCCTGGCATTACAGCAGGCAGATATCCATTACCGGGGCTTTTCTCGCATGTACCGAAAAAGCGTGCATGGGCCGAACCTCTACCCCTACCAACAGGTGGTCAAGGAACCGCGCGGGTAGGCCCTCGAAGGAGCGTCTACCCGCTGTGGGGACGTCACCCCGCTGCTCTAGGAGGCAGACGACATGTACGTTATCATCCAGCCGAGAGACGAGGTGACGGTCGAATTTGATGCCTCCGCTGGGCCCCTGATGCCGTCAGGATGGACCTGCGACTACCTCCTGTTCAGCGGGGGCTGGATCAAGGATAGCGATATCAACGCCGCCTTCTCCAGACGATAGCGCCTCTGCCGTTTCATGCCATGTCCGGCTACCCCCGCAGCCCCGAGGAACACTATCCCACGGATGCAGCGCATCAGCTGATTTTTTCGGGAATACAATACCCGACGGGTGACGAGCGATGCGTTTCGCCATTACATCAAATAGTTCTCGGTGCCCGGGGAATAACAGAGTATGGAGGCTGCACGTCACCGCTTAAGCTCTCCTCCCCCAACCCCATATGGTATAATCACCAACCAACAAGGGAGGAGCTCATGCCGTTTACAGTTGAAGACTTTCACGATCTTATCAGACTTCTGGAGGAGCGGCCCGAATGGCAGGCAGACGTGCGTCGTTTGGTGCTGACGCATGAGCTGCTGACCTTGCCAGAGTTGGTCCGCGCCCTAACCGAGACGCAACGCCGTACAGAGGAACAGTTGGTCCGGCTGGCCGAGGCGCAGCGCCGCACCGAAGAGCGGTTGGTCGGTGTGGAGGATCGGGTCGGCCGGCTCGAGGAGGTCATGACACGGCTGGCCGAGGCGCAGCGCCGCACCGAAGAGCGGCTCGAACAGCTAACTGAGGCGCAGCGCCATACTGAAGAGCGGCTCGAACAGCTAACTGAGGCGCAGCGCCACACTGAAGAGCGGCTGGGACAAATGACTGATGAGGTGGGCGAACTCAAAGGTGATGCCTTGGAACGGCGCTACCGCGAGCGAGCGTTTGCCTATTTCGCCCCGTTCGTGCGACGGACTCACGTGACCTTCGGGGACGAACTGGTTGGCCTGCTAGAGGAGGCGGCAGCCCAGGGGCAGCTGACGGAAGCGGAGGCGTTGGAAGTGTCCCGGGCCGATGTGTTGGTCACGGGGCAGCGGCGGTCGGATAGCGCCAATGTGTACCTGGTGGTTGAGGTGTCCTGGGGAGTAGGGCGCACCGATGTGGAGCGGGCCGCCCGGCGGGCCGCGCTGCTGGCCCAAACGGGCACCCCGACGATGGCCGTGGTAGCAGGTCAGAGCATCACGGCGGATGCAGCCCGCCTCTGCCAGACCATGCAGGTATGGCGCCTGACCGATGGCCAGATCTTCCCGCCCGAGCCAGTCTGAAAGCGGGCCACGTGTCGTCGCTTCTGCAAAGGTAAAGGAAGTCAATGGCATGTGACGCGCTGACCTATGCCCCCAACGCCAAGCCGCTGGCATGCCCGAATCGCAAGCAGAAGCACAAGATGAAATCCTGCGCCACGCCTTTAAGGACCGGGAGTCAACCCGCACCACGAAAGGCGACCTTACTGTGCTACGTGCCGATTTTATTTGATTTACTACATCTTTAAGATCGAGGGCGTAACTCTCTTGAGTCTCTGATTTGCTCGCCTCCTCAATCTACTGATACTTCCTATGCGAGATCGCACCAGCCAGTTGGACCTTACCCCACTCAGGATTGCGCATCGGCGCATGCTTTGTGGGATTTTGAGCCACCTATGCATGCCAAAGGCCCGTTCTTTCCCAGCTCGGCGCGGACCGCGCATGGGGAGCTGATTCCATACACGAGAGAAGCGACAGCACAACGTACAGCAAGCAGGAGTCTGAGGGGAGCATAGAACCATGTCAACCTATCTGTGGATCGGATTGGGCGGGTTCCTCGGCGCCAATGCCCGCTATATCGTGGTGACCTGGGTGACTGCGCAGCTCGGCATGACGTTTCCCTACGGCACGATGGCCGTGAATCTGAGCGGGAGCTTCGTCCTGTGTTTCCTGGTGTCTTTCTACAGCGAGCAGGGCGCCATGCCGTTGCCGTTCCGTCTCGCCTTCCTCGTCGGTTTTCTCGGATCCTACACAACGTTTTCGACCTTTAGTAACGAGTGGCTCCAACTTGTCCAACGCGGGGATATGCTGCGCAGCTTTGGCTATCTCCTGGGGAGTGTGCTGGGAGGCGGATTGGCCGGAGGCGCCGGTTTGATCGTGGGGCGTCTCGTGTCATCACGGCATCTATTGGCAGGCATCTTCCTGTAGTAAGGTATCCAACCAGGGTTTTTGTGGCATCGTTCGTCCACTGGAATATGCCGACCACATGACCAATCAGGTTGCCGGCGCAATCGATCAGATAGCTCGCAGGCAGGCCACGAACTTTATACGCAGCCGTGGCAACGCCATCCTGATCGAGGAGTGCTGGGAAGTGAAACCCTTTCTTCTTCATAAACTGGGTGACGTCTTCCCGGCTCTCCTGCATATTCACCGCCCACAACGTGAACGGTTGGAGTTGTCTGGACTGGTAGAGTTGGTCCATCAGTGGCATCTCGTAAATGCAGGGTGGGCACCAGGTCGCCCAAAAATTCACGAAGATCACTTTGCCGCGATGGTTCTGCAAACGGATGGTCTGTCCCTGATGATCAACGAGTTCGAAGCCCGGCGCCGCAGTAGGAGTTTCAGCCGCACTCAGACCGGCGGCTTGTAGCAACGGACCATGTGGGGCAGCATGCACCATGCTGCCGCTCCATACAAGCGTCAGGGCGAGAAAGACGATCCGATACATGTGCTATTCCCCTGTTATGATGTGGAAAGACAGGACGTGGCCATCACCCATCGTGCTTGGCCGATATCATATTCCATAAGTCCCTGGACAAAATTTGCTGTGGCATTATTCCACCCGCCCCGCGTCTTCAGCCAGCAATGCCTCAATCAGCCGTCGGACATGAGCCCCGTTCCAGTTCCGCGCCCCGACCTCCAGCGCGGCAATGCGCCCATGTTTGTCTAAGACATAGCTGGTCGGAATGCCCGGTAGGTGCAGACGGGCGCTGAGCCGATTTTCGGGGTCTAAGAGAATTGGAAACGCCAGCGCCTGCTTGTGGACGTATGGGGCAACGGCCGTCTCGCCTTCCACATCACTCGCCACGGCGACGATCGTGAATGCGGCATGCCGATAGGCGCGGTAGAGGGCGTTGAGGGAAGGCATTTCGGCCCGGCAAGGATAGCACCACGTGGCCCAGAAGTTGAGTAGAACGACGTGACCCCGCAGGTCGGAGAGGCGCAGGGTGGCGCCTTGTAACGTGGGGAGGGTGAAATCGATGGCAAACAGCTGCCGGCGCTCTGGCGGGAGCGCTGCGATTTCAGGAGTTTTGGGACGGGAGATGAGCCATTGCAGCGCCAGCAAGACGCCGACGAGGAGCAATGCTGCGAGGAGGCGCCATCTCTTGCGTCGTTCGGCCATCAATGCCTCGACTCAATCGTCTAAGGGGGCGCTGTGCCAGCTCAGCATCACACAGACGTCAGCGTGCAAATGCGCCTCCCTGCATATTCCGAGTGTTAGGTATACGAATCGCATACTAATGGAGGAAATGGGCACCTATGGATGACCAAACGATGAGGGCGTATAGCGGCATCTTGGCAGGAGTCCCTCGACGCCGTGCTGACGCGCGGCGTGGGGATGCTCACGCCGCGTCGCTTACTGTCTCCGCCACCCTGCGGATCCCAGAAGTCAACCTGGGGGCTGCAAACCTTACATCATCCTGTTAATGATCTTCTGAGCCTGTTCCTGGCTGAAACCCAGCGGCCGATAGGCCAGAGGGCCTCCCTCATCGAGAACCGGTTCCCGCGCACCGAGATCCGGGGTGTCCTCGATCTGCAGGAAGAGCCCGGTGTAGATCGTGTCACCCCACACCAGGGCTTTCTCACAGGCGCTTTTCCAGTCGCTGGTGTCGTGGCCCTCGTCCTCGAGCTTGGTGACGCGGTCTTTGAAAAAGGCGTGACCGTTGTCATGATTGAATGTCACACAGGGGCTGAAGACGTCAATGAGCGCAAAACCCTTGTGCTGGATCGCCTGCTTCATGAGACCCGTCAGGTGCCTGAGGTCGCCGCTAGAGCCACGGGCGACAAATGTGGCCCCGTTCATGATCGCCGCCGTGATCGGATTGACCGGCATCTCCACGCTGCCGAAGGGTGTGCTCTTGGTCTTCATCTCCAGGCTGCTGGTGGGGGAAATCTGGCCCGTGGTCAGACCGTAAATTTGGTTGTTCATCACGATGTAGGTCAGGTCGATGTTCCGGCGCGCCGTGTGGACGAAATGGTTCCCACCGATACCATAGCCATCACCATCGCCACCCGTCACCAGGACCGTCAGCTCGTGATTGGCCAGTTTGAGGCCCGTCGCGACGGCCAGCGCCCGGCCATGCAGGGTGTGCATGCCATAGGCGTTGAAGTATCCAGGCAGGTTGGAGGAACAGCCAATGCCGCTGACGGTGACAATCTCATGAGGTCTGAGCCCCAGATCGGCGCAAGCGGTCTGTAGACCCCGCAGCACGCTGAAGTCGCCACAGCCCGGACACCAGTCGGGGTCTACTAATCCCTTAAAATCCCTCGCCGTTAATGGCGCGTCGGTGCTAATTGCCATGGTCTCACCTCTTTCTCTAGGTTAGGATTTCCTGGAAGGGGATGTAGCAGTCTGTCTTTCCTGCAAGCAATTCCAGGACGCCATCGACGATGTGGTGGGGCATGAAGGGCTCCCCATCGTACTTGCGGATATGCCCGTTGGCGACAAGCCCGGTCTCACTCCGCAGATAGCGGGCGAACTGGCCCGAGTAGTTGTTCTCCACAATAATGGTCCGCTGCGAGCGGGAGAAGACGTCGGATACGGCCTCCGCGTGAAAGGGTATAATCCACTTAATGGGAAGTTGATTGGCGACCACCCCCTGGAGCTTCAACAGCTCCAGGGCGTCTTTGATCACACCGTATGTCGAGCCCCATCCGATCAGGGTGACCTCGGCATCTTGCGGTCCTTCCAACTGCGGCGGCGCGATCTCATCGACGATGCCTTTGACTTTGCGGGCCCGCTTTTCCACCATCCGGCGACGCTTGTGAGGATTGGTGAATTCGTCGCTGATCAACATGCCATCCTCATCGTGCTCGTCCGTGGCGACCACGTGCACATACCCTTCCAGACCCGGCAAGGCCCGGGGAGAGATGCCGCTTTCGGTATCCTTGTAGCGCAGGTAGCCGTCCGTCGCCGAGGGTTCGGTGATGAGCTCGCCACGATCGACCTTCGGATGCATGTCGATGTCGCTGGGCACAACGCTGAACCGGCCTTCTCCGATCAACAGGTCCGTAATCACGATACCGGGGCACTGACATTTGTCCACCAGATTGAACAGCTCGGGGATCGTATTGAATGCATCCAAGGCATGCTTCGGGGCGACGATGAAGCGCTCGAAGTCCCCCTGGCTGGCGCCAAGCGCCTGCCACAAATCCCCCTGCTCCGTCTTGGTGGGAACACCGGTGGATGGGCCGGCGCGCTGCACGTTGATAAAGACGATGGGAATCTCCATCATCCCCGCACTGCCGATGGCTTCCGTCATCAATGCAAACCCGCCCCCAGAGGTCGCGCACATGGCCCGGCACCCCGCGTGAGCCGCCCCGATGGCCATATTGGCCACGCCGATTTCATCCTCCACTTGGCGTACCATGATGCCCAGGTCTCGAGCATTTTGGGCCATCCAGTGCAGGACGCCAGTCGAGGGGCTCATCGGATAGGCACAGTAACACTTCACTCCCGCCGCGGCGCCGCCCATCGCAACCGCCTCATTCCCGGACCAGACGGCCAACGGGGTGGCGCCCGTCGGGACCAGATCCGGGAAGGGCTCAAAGTTCGCCCTGGCGTAGTCGAAGCCCGCACGGGCCACGTCGACGTTCTGCTCGACCACCGCTTGGCCCTGCCGCTGGAACCGCAACCTCAAGCTTTCCTCGAGGAGCTGGAAGTCCAGCCCCAGCAGCGACATCATAGCGCCAACTGCAACCGTATTCTGCACGAGCCGGTTGCGGCCGCTGTCGGCCAGCTCAGCCACGGGCATAGGGCACATCTGCACGCCGTCGCTGGCTTCGCCGGGTTTGATGTTGTCACTGTTGAAGATCACCCGCGCGCCTGGTCCCATGATCCCCAGATGCCGGTCCATGGTGTCCTGATTGAGGCACACCAGGAGGTCCAGCTTATCCCCGTGGCTGTAGATCTCCTGCTCGCTCACACGCACAAAGAGAAAAATGTGCCCCCCGCGGACGATCGATTGATAGGCGTTGTAGGTGTGCAGGTGGAGGCCACGGCGGACGAATAGCCGAGCTAGGATATCGCCGGGGGTCGCGATACCCTGCCCGGCCTCGCCTCCAATGCCCAAGGCAAAATCAAATTTTCCTGAGCTCATGAAGTCCTTCCTTTCCTCGAGATCTCGAGATATGGATGGTCTGGCCATCCGCAGCCAGAGCTGTCTCCTTGATAACTTCCGACTACCCAGCTCCGGAGCCGTACCCTCCGGCAGCCCGATCATAGAGAACGCCGCCAGCATCTCAGTGGCCTCAGAGCCGAGACGATAGCCACCGAGATCACGACCTCCCTAGCCATCATCACCTTCTAAAACCTTGAAATTAAATCTATACAACGTTTAAGCTGACCTTTTGTTAGAGAATCCATTATACAACCGGCCTGGCAGCTATTCAAGTCTCCGATTTCCGCAAAAAATCTCGTTGTCAATGCGATGGGTAAAGATGGCTTGTCGAAATATCAAGACGTTTGCCCAGTTTTTGAGCTGGCTTTTTTGGCTTTCGGGGGTTGCTCACTCAATAAATTCGGAGGCGTCTGGGGCCGTGTTGAGGAAACATCGCAGCGTTGGACGGCTAGGTGTAGTTGTGTCAAGATTAGGCGACAGACACGACTCTACCAGTCGCGACAAGATGCGATGGCAACCCCGATGACACCCAGCCGGGTAAGGAGCCACGAAAGGATGAGAGACAGGGTCGAGCAAGACACCGAGACCGCTGACGTAGAATCCATTGAAACGCAGGAGTGGCTTGATTCCCTTGACTATGTCATGCAAAGTGGCGGATCGGAACGCGTCAAGCGCCTGCTGCACGACCTCCGAGTGCATGCGCAACAAGCTGGCGTGGAATTGCCCTTTTCGGCGAATACGCCCTACATCAATACCATTCCGGTTGACAAACAGCCGCCCTTTCCGGGCAGCCGGGAGATCGAGCGACGCATCAAAAGCATGGTGCGGTGGAACGCCATGGCCATGGTGGTGCGCGCCAATCGCGCTGACCGCGATATCGGTGGGCATATTTCCACCTTTGCCTCCGCCGCCACCCTCTACGAAATCGGCTTCAATCACTTTTTCCGCGGCCGCGGTGGCGGCCAACGCGGCGATCAAATCTATTTCCAGGGCCAGGCCGCCCCCGGCATGTACGCGCGCGCCTACCTCGAACGCCGTATCAACGCCGACTTGCTGCACCACTTCCGCAACGAGCTGCAACCCGAAGGCGGTCTGGCCTCGTACCCCCATCCCTGGCTCATGCCCGGCTTTTGGGAATTTCCCACCGTCTCCATGGGCCTGGCACCCATCATGGCGATTTACCAGGCTCGCTTCAACCGCTATCTCGAAGACCGCAGTCTACTCGTGCGCGACCCCGACGCCCACGTTTGGGCCTTCCTGGGCGACGGGGAAACCGACGAGCCCGAAGCCCTCGGCGCCATCAGCCTGGCCGTGCGTGAAAAGCTCGACAACCTCATCTTCGTCATCAACTGCAACCTGCAGCGCCTCGATGGCCCCGTGCGCGGTAACAGTAAAATCATCCAGGAGCTCGAAGCTGTCTTTCGCGGTGCCGGCTGGAACGTCATCAAAGTCATCTGGGGCGACGATTGGGATCCCCTCCTCGCCAAAGACCACGACGGCATGCTGGTACGGCGCATGGGCGAGATCGTCGATGGCGAATTCCAGAAGTACACCGTCGAAACCGGCGCCTACTTCCGCGAACGCTTTCTTGGTACCGACCCGCGCCTGCGCGACATGGTCAGCCACCTCTCCGATGAGCAGTTACGTAAGCTGCGCCGCGGCGGGCACGACCCCGAAAAGGTCTACGCCGCCTACAAAGCCGCCGTCGAGCACCGCGGCGCGCCCACCGTCATCCTGGCTAAAACCATCAAAGGCTACGGCCTCGGCGAAGCTGGCGAGGGCCGCAACGTTACCCATAAACAAAAAGAACTCAACGTCGACGAACTGCGCGAGTTCCGCGCCCGCTTCGGCATTCCCCTCTCCGACGAAGAAGTCCCGGCGGCACCGTTTTACCGCCCTCCCGAGGAGAGTCCGGAAAGCCAGTACCTGCATGAGCACCGGCAAAATCTTGGGGGCTATCTCGAATGGCCTCAAGTTAAGCTCTAACTGCTGGTCGTGTCAACGGTTGACGCAACACATGAGGGGGTTTTGTCATGAGGGGAGCGGTCTGGGGTCGTCGCTTTTGGACGCGGGGTTCGACCCGGTTCGGACGAGAGAGGTGGACGAATAATTCCTCTCAGGGCCCCCCACTGTCGGGTTCACTGCACCCCCGCAGAGCATCGATAACGCTGATCCGTTCAACATCCACCGGTTGATGCTTGGCCGATTGGACAATGACCCGTCGGACCAGGTTGTAGAGCAGAAGGAAAACGGTCCGTTCTTGCCGTACTCCCACCACGGTTTTGCCGGGCCGTGCATCCATCTGCATCGCAGTTTTGAGTGGTCTCAGACGCGTTGCTGCTTCCCAGCGTTTGAAGGAGGGTTCGGCCAGATCATCTTTTGAAGAGCATGGCGCATCCACTCAGGTCGTGACCAACGTGAGCACTCGCGAGCGCAAGCCGGGCTGGATCACCTGATGCCGCAACTCTGGCAGGAAAAGCGATGCAGGGAACGCTGCCAAGGTTGGGGGATCGAGCCCAGCCGGCCAGGTCTTGGGCTGGAACCCTTCCACCCGTTGGTCCTGCTGGCCATGGGCCATGATCCACCGCGAGCGGGGTAGACCTTGGCTCTGAGGGGTCGGTCGGGTAGCGGGGATCACCAAGGGCCGAGACGGGGTGAAAGCGACCATCTGTCGGGCACCGACTCGCATGAGGGCGGGCAAACCGGCCAGTCTGAGCAAGGCCATCTGGGCATCGGACGATAGGCCCCGCTCCGTCACCAGCACCTCACCTGGTTCCATGGCCGGATGCATCGGTTGGACTGGGGACAACTCGTGGGGGTTCAAAGCAGACGCCGCTAGGGGGGGGAGCAGGCCCCTGCCCGCATGGAAAAGCGCCAGCAGCCGGGCCACGGGAAAGCCACCGCCGGGCGGTTGTTCGCCGGGCGGGCCGACCTCGTCTTGCCACACCGGGGTATCGGGCCTGGCGCCCCCGGAGGCCTCGACGAAGAAAACGCGATGGCCATGCCAGCGCCCGTCCTCCAAGGCCGTGGCCGGGCCGACTGGCCGACGCGTTCGCAGAGGTGGTCCAGCACGCCTCCAGGCAGCTGGGTAGGAGCCGGGCAGGAGGCCGAGGCACTGGAGTAGCCACCCGTTCAGTGCGGGAGATGACGGCAGGCGGCATGGCCAGGGAGAAGTTGCCCCAGAGAGGCCTGGACGGTGACGACCGGATGGAGGAGGCGGTCGCGCCACTCGGTATAGCCGACCGCCTCACACGCCGCCGGAATGGCCTCGGATGGGAGGTGGGCGGCGCAGTCGGCCTGGAGGCGTTGCAGCCGGGGGGTGATACGGGAT
>CBCXVS010000091.1:22103-24619 GCA_965178525.1 uncultured bacterium
CATGAGAGGGGAGTCGGTCTCAGGCAATCGGCGTAACTGCTTCATCAAGAAAGGAGTTGGCTTAACTTAATGCCATTTGGGGCTATCTCCCCAACCGTACGGTCACTTGCGCACCCCTCAAAACGCCTCCAGAGGACGGCTTCGAGGAATTTTACCAGGGCACCGACGGCCGGCCCGTGTCCACCACCATGGTGTATGTACGCCTCTTGTCCAAGCTCCTGCGCGACCGCGACTTGGGCAAACTCATCGTGCCCATCGTTCCCGACGAAGCACGCACCTTCGGCATGGAGGCCCTGTTTCGCCAGTGCGGCATCTACGCGCACGCCGGCCAGCTCTACGAACCCGTCGATGCCGACAGCTTGCTCTACTACAAAGAAGCCAAGGACGGCCAAATCCTCGAAGAAGGTATCACTGAAGCCGGCTCCATGGCCTCCTTCATCGCCGCTGGCACATCCTACGCTACGCATGGCATCAACACCATTCCCTTCTTCATTTATTACTCCATGTTCGGCTTTCAGCGCATTGGCGACCTCATTTGGGCCGCTGCCGATATGCGTTGCCATGGCTTCCTCATCGGCACCACCTCGGGCCGTACCACGCTGGCTGGCGAAGGCTTGCAGCATCAAGACGGCCACAGTCATGTCCTGGCTCTGCCAGTGCCCAATCTGTTGGCCTACGACCCCGCCTTTGCCTACGAACTGGCCGTGATCCTGCGCGAGGGCATCTACCGCATGTACGAGGCGCAAGAGGATATCTTCTACTACCTGACCGTGACGAACCAAAACTATCCCATGCCGCCTATGCCGGCGGGTCGCGGTGTGAAGGAAGGCATTTTAAAAGGGATGTACAAGTTTAAAGAGGCTGACAACCCGCAGGCGCCTCTCTGAGCCCAGCTCTTTGGCAGTGGCGCCATCATGAATGAGGTGTTGGAGGCGCAACAGCTCCTCGCCACGCGCTTTGACGTGGCGGCCGATATCTGGAGCATCACGAACTACAAGGCTCTGCATGTAGAGGGGCTGGAGGCGGAGCGCTGGAATATGTTACACCCCACGGAGCCGCTGCGAGTGCCCTATGTGCGTGCCTGCTTGCAGGATGCACCCGGGGTGTGCGTCGTGGCCTCAGACTATATGAAGGTGTTACCCCATGCCATTGCCCGCTGGTTCCCGCAGCCACCCGTGACGTTAGGTACGGATGGCTTTGGCCGCAGTGATGGCCGCCAGGCGCTGCGGGATTTCTTCGAAGTGGATGCGCGGCATATCGTTTTTGCGACTCTGAGTGCACTGTTTCGGGAGGGCGCCATCCCTGCCGAAGCCGTCCATCGTGCGCGGCAGGAACTTGAAATCAATCCTGACAAGATCAGTCTCATGCTTGTCTAAGGATAGGCATGCGCACATGAGCCAGCGAGCCGGCTGATGTGCGCATGGACAGAAAGGAGCGTGCCGATGGCAACGTATGCATTTGAACTGCCCGAACTGGGTGAGGGGATCGCCTCGGGGGACGTGGTCAATGTCCTGGTCGTGGTCGGGGACGTGGTGGTGCAAGAACAGCCGGTTCTGGAACTTGAAACGGACAAAGCCGTGATTGAAATCCCCGCGCCTGTCAGCTGCGCCATCCGGACGCTGCATGTGCAGACCGGAGACACCGCAGCGGTGGGACAGCTGATCGTCACGTTTGAGACCGATAGCGTGGCGCCAGCGCCGCCGGTGGCCGTCGCTGCGCCCCCCCCGGAGGCAGCGCCACCCATGGCGCGCGAGTCTGCTGTCGAGGCGCCTCCCCCCGCGCCGTCTCCGTCTCCCCCTACGCCGCCCGGCCGGGTGGCCGCCGCCTCGCCCTCGGTGCGCCGTCTCGCCCGTGAAGTTGGCGTAGAAATTGACGAAGTGGCCGGTTCCGGACCTGGAGGCCGGATCAATGTCGAGGATGTGAAACGCCATGCCCGCAGTCTGCTGACGGATACCGAGCCCTTCCGTCCCACGGTTGAATCTCACACCGTGCAACTCCCCGATTTCACCTGCTGGGGGGAAGTGGAGCGGCAGCCGATGAGTGGCGTCCGCCGTGCCACGGCCGATCACATGGCGCAGGCCTGGGCTACCATTCCGCATGTCACCCAACATGCCAAAGCCGATATCACAGAGCTCGACCAACTGCGGAAGCGCTTTGCCTCTCACGTCGAAGACGCCGGGGGCAGGCTGACGATCACGGCCATGATGCTGAAAGTCGTTGCCGCGGCGCTCAAGGTTTTTCCGCATTTCAACGCCAGCCTGGATATGGCGAACCATGACATCATTTACAAGCGGTACTTACTATCACATCGGGGTGGCCGTCGATACCGATCGTGGGCTGTTGGTGCCGGTGATTCGCGATGTGGACCGGAAAAACGTGCTGCAATTGTCCATCGAATTGACGGACTTGGCGGAAAAAGCCCGCCAGCGGAAAACGACACTAGCCCGAAGTTCCTCCCGTGATTCGGCGACAACTTGTTGAAATAAAAACTCAAAAGCCTGAAACGAATTGACCTT
>CBCXVS010000092.1:0-9884 GCA_965178525.1 uncultured bacterium
TCCATCCGGTCAAGCCTTATTTTCTGAAAAATAAATCTGTCCCCTTTTTGCACCTATTGAGTTCAATACCCGCAATGACGAAGATGGCAGCGCGAATCGATTGACCGGCGAGCGCGTCTCGGACCGCGTCGCCGTCGGCATAGAACAGGGCGCGTTGATGGCGATGGATTACCAGCCGCTGGCCCGAGCCAGGCGCAGATGAGCATCGTGCCCTGTAGTGAGCGATCAAATAGAATCAAAGGGGTCAATCAAAGGGGTCAGAGTCGATTGAATTCGTTGAGGAAATCAAATCACTTCGACCCCTTTGATTCCAAAAGCGGATCCTTACGAAAAAGCCAAGTGCCAGCCAATCAGGTCACCGCCTACCGATAGGCTTCTCGGCGACGGTCAATCCGCCAAATCGTGATCACACGTTGGGTCTCATCTATCTCGTCGAGTATTCGATAATCGCCCACCCGAATGCGCCAATCATGTTGGCTCCCGGCTAATTTCCTCGCCCCTGTCGGCCGCGTGCAATAAGTCAATCGCCGCAAGACGGCGTCAATCCGCTGCCGGTTGGTCTCATCCAGGCGCCGACGCTCTCTCCGTGCCGAGGCGGTGATGTCGACACGATAGCTCATGTCCCACTTTCGTCATCCGCCAGCACTGTGTTCAAATCACAAGCCGTATCTTTCTCCCCTCGCACCTTATCAATAAGCATGCGATCAATCGCATCTTGTAAATGTGTGGGCAACGTTTCCCAGTCCTCTTCAGCCATAATCGCATGGAGATATGCTTGAAAGTCCTCAGCAGAGACAATAACTTCAACGAGGCGCCCGGTATCATTGTAGACCATTTTAGGGGCGTGTTTTAAAAAAACCATTGGCCGTATCCTTTGGCTAAAAGCATCGTCTAATATCTCTATGATCGAGACAGCTCTAGTGTAGCATTTTCGGGCTCTTCCTCACTTTTGGTGAAAACGGGGGAAGTAGCCATTGAGGTCGTAACCGCTCCCATAGAAATGGACGATTAAGCATCAGATTAAAAACGAGTTTGGAAGTCGATTGCGTTCTTTCGTTATCGAAGAGCCTGCCTCAACTGGCCTGCATCACCAAAAGTGAGGAAGAGCCCATTTTCGTTTGCGGGAAACCGTCTGGATCATGGGGTCAGAGGGGTTCAGAGTCCATTTCTTCTTGTAATAATGGATTCTGAACCCGTTTCATGCTTTGCTGGCACAGTCAGGCCCGTTCCCGCCAAGAAATCCGTGGTTGATTTTATAGGCCGATATCCACTATCCTACGTCTCTGACAGGGCCTGAAAACCCTTCAACCATACTGGACGCGAGTATTCACTTATCGCGTCCTCCCATGTCGGGAGGACGCAGGAATACAATACCGTTTTGCGGGAATACTGCGTGCACCGGGTTGAGGTGTTTTCAGCCTCCCGGCACCAATCATGGCGGTCCCTGTCATGTGTCATCTTGGATAGGGACCATGGGATGCCAGTCTTTAAATTCACGGGAGAGGCCGAGATTTACAACCAATACCACGCGGGATGGTTATGCAAGGGTATATTACCCGTTTATACAACGGAGTTAGCAGACAATGAAACCGAAGCCATGCGTGCCGTTTCCAGAGGTATCAGCAGCATCTACAGTGACGACTGGCGTTGGCTTTGGTGGCAAGCCCTACCTGCAAGTTGACCCCCAAAAAACTGTACAATCAGGAGCATTTTGCGCGTGTGGAAGTCTCGCCGCCGAAGCCCGGACAGGAAGCCATTCGATGAGCTTGATGCGCCGGGATACATGACACATGCAGCAGGAGCTGAAATGACCAGGCACTCCCGCGCCAAGGCGCAGCTCGACTTGTTCCCATTACCTTCCGAGCCCAAACCGAAGCCGGTGGTCAATCGTGCGCCGATGGCGGCGCACCTTGCAGCCGTGCGCCGCCAACTGCCCGCCTCGATTTATCTGGGCACCTCGTCCTGGTCGTTTCCCGGCTGGCGGGGGTTGGTCTTTGCTACCGATGCGCCCAAGACGCAGTTGGCGCGCCATGGGCTCGCGGCTTATGCGCAGCATCCACTTTTGCGCGCGGTGGGGTTGGACCGTACCTACTATGCGCCGACCAAGGTGGCAGATTATGCGGCGTATGCCGATGTCGTGCCGGAGGACTTTCGGTTTCTCGTCAAAGCGCATGAGCTGTGTACATTGGCCATCTTCCGGTCCTCCGGACGCTACGCCCAGCATAGCGGGGAGCGCAATGCGCATTTTCTGCACGCTGACTATGCCATGGAACACGTGGTGGAGCCGTGCATCGACGGGCTGGGTTCCAAGGCAGGGCCCATCCTGTTCCAGTTCCCACCGCAGCCGGTGCAGGCCGTCGGCGGGCCGCAGTCATTTGCCGAGCGTCTTCACGCCTTTTTGGATGCCCTGCCGCGAGGGCCGCTCTATGCGGTCGAATTGCGTCATACGGAGCTGCTCACGCCGTCGTACGCCGCGGCGCTTGCGGACGTCGGCGCCGTCCATTGCTTCAACGTCCATCCCAGCATGCCGCCGATACACGAACAGCACCGCCTCATCGGTGTCGGCGCCGCTCCTGCGTTGGTTGTGCGCTGGATGTTACATCCGACCCAACGCTATGAGGCTGCACGGGCGCGGTATGAACCGTTTGATCGCATCGTCGATGCGGATCCGAACAACCGCCATACCATTGCGGCGATGTGCCTAGAGGCCGTCGCCTCGGAGCGTTCCGCCATCGTGATTGTCAATAACCAAGCCGAAGGATCGGCGCCGCTGACGGTGGGGAAATTAGCTGAGCATCTGGCACAGCAGTATCACCATTCTGACGTGTCAATATAATCCTCAACGTGCGAGACTGTATCTATGCAACTTCCTGTGGAAAGTACGCAACCGTTCACCCCCGATCTGCGCATTTGCCGCCTGTTAAACGGCATGTGGCAAGTCTCTGGCGCGCACGGCCGCATTGATCCGCAGACCGCGGTGCGGGAGATGTTCACGTATCACGATGCGGGTTTTACCACGTGGGATCTGGCCGACCATTATGGCCCTGCAGAGGATTTTATCGGAGCATTTCGCCGGCAGCTGCGGCAAACCCGTGGTGACGAAGCCCTCGCTGACGTGCAGGCGTTTACCAAGTGGGTCCCGCGCCCCGGGCCCATGACGCGGCAAATTGTCGAGGAGAATATTGACATCTCGCGTCGGCGTATGGATGTGAGCACGCTGGATCTCTTGCAATTCCATTGGTGGGAGTATAGCGATAGCCGCTATCTCGACGCGCTCACCCAGATGACGCACCTGCGGGACGAAGGAAAAATCCGGCATCTGGCCCTGACCAATTTTGATACGGAGCGTCTGCGGCGCATCCTTGATCATGGTATCCGGGTAGTATCCAATCAGGTGCAGTATTCGCTCATTGATCGGCGGCCGGAGGTCGCGATGGCGCCGCTGTGTCAGGAGCATGGTGTTCACCTGCTGGCCTACGGCACGTTTGGCGGGGGTCTGATTTCTGAGACCTACTTGGGACAGCCCGAACCCCGTAGCTCAGCCCTGGGCACGGCTAGCCTGCGCAAGTACAAGCAAATGATCGATGCGTGGGGCGGTTGGGAGCTGTTTCAGACCTTGCTTGAGACGCTGCAGCAGATCGCTGACAAACACGGCGTGAGCATTGCAAACGTCGCCGTCCGCGCCATCCTCGACCGCCCGGCTGTCGCCGGCGTGATCGTCGGGGCGCGCTTGAGGGTGGCAGAACATCGGGCCGACAATGCGCGCGTGTTCGATTTCACCCTGGACGCCGAGGACAACGCCCGCATTCAAACCGTTTTGGAGCCGTCACGCGATCTCTACCGCCTCATCGGCGATTGCGGGGATGAGTACCGGCGTTGGGGCACACACACATACGTTCTCAGCAGGAGAGCAGACATGAGCAAGATTGCTATCGTGGTCGAATTTCAGATCAAATCCGGACGCTGCGAGGATTTCCTCGCGATCATACGTGAGCACGCCGCCGGTACACTGGCCGAGGAGGAAGGCTGCCTGCAGTTCGACGTGCTGCTCCCGAAAGAAGGGGAGGATCGCGTCCTGCTTTACGAGGTCTACCGTGACGACAGCGCGTTTCAGGTACACGGCCGTTCGGCCCGGCTTGCCACGACCCGCAGCCATTACGCCGACATCATCGAAAACCGCATCATCACGCTTTGTACGGTGGGATAAGCACAGACCCTGGGAACTTGTAAGTGGTCGGACAAAATGAATGTTACAGATTCCCGTGGGCTATTTTATGAAATGAATTTTGCTTCGGTACTTATACGGCTATGCGCATTACAACATGGAATGTGAACGGCTTACGAGCCGCCCTGAAAAAGGGCTTTGGGGACCACATCGCCCAGCTAGCGCCGGATGTGTTGCTCTTACAGGAAGTTCGCAGTCTGCCCGAGCAACTCCCGGAGCCCTGGGCCGATCCGGTCGGCTGGCAGGTTTATTGGCACCCGGCCGAGAAAAAAGGGTATGCGGGTACAGCGGTATGGTCCCGGCAGCCGCTCGAGGTGTTGGGGCTCGGCTTGGGTGATGATGATGCAGACGACGAGGGCCGTGTGGTGAGGGCCCAGGTGCACGGGGTGCAGGTCGTCAGTGTCTACCTCCCGTCCGGATCGTCCGGTGAGGAACGGCAAGCGGTGAAAGAGCAGTGGATGGCACGCTTTTTGTCGTGGGCCACCGAATTGGCGCCGCGTCCTGAACCCGTCGTCATCGGCGGCGATCTCAATATCGCGCACACGGAGCGCGACATTTATTATGCCAAAAGCAACGCCAATACATCCGGCTTTTTTCCGCACGAACGCGAATGGTTTGGCCGCTTGCTCGCCACCGGCTGGCACGATTTCGTCCGGCTGCAGTGGGGCGATGTGGCCGGACCCTACTCCTGGTGGTCCAATCGCGGCAAAGCGCGGCAGTTAGATCGCGGTTGGCGCATCGATTATCTCTTGGGCAATGCTGCTGCCGAGGTGATGTGGCACGATGCCGCCATTCATCGCCCCGGCGGGCTGACCGTGTCCGACCACGCGCCTGTGACGATCAATTTGCGGCTCTGAGGCGTATACCGTACCCGTAAAGCGCACGACCCTTCACCACACTGGAGAAGAGACACGATGGATACGAGGAACTGTATATGGGTTTTGAGCCTTGCCTGTAGTATGTGTGTGCTGTTGAGTGGATGTGTGGGACCCGCGGCCTTGAAAGGGGGCCGCAGCCAGTACAACAAGGCGGTGCACGACAGCGAAAACCAGGAACTGCTGCTCAATTTGGTCCGCGTCCGCTATCGGGAGCCGGTGCAATTTCTCCAGATCGGGGCCATTAACTCGAGATTCGACGTTTCGGCCAGTGCGATGTTTGGCGGCAATTTTCCCGAAAGCAGTGTGCGGAATACCTATACCCCCAGAGTTGATCTGGGGTATACCGAAAGTCCGACCCTCACCTTTAACCCTGTGCTCGGGGCGGAGTTTGCCCAACAGACGCAGCGGGAAATGCCCTTAGTGGATTTGGTGTTACTGCTGCGGAGTGGCTGGAATCTCATGCGCGTGATGCCGTTGGTGGTGGATCGGATTGGCGAGAACCACAACTATGCTGAACAGCCGTCCTATGAAAACTTCATCGAGTTGGTGCGGCTGTGGAACACGCTGCAGGACCGAGGGGATATGCGCTTTGTCTATGCACCCAAGGGGAAGACCACGATCGTAGCCAAAGCGGTGCCGCCAGAGCAGGTGACGGTAGCGACGATCATGCAGGCCGACAAAGACGGTTATCGCTTGCAGGGGCAGGGTGATGGATCGTATCAACTCGTCAAGCCGCCAGGGCGCACCCTCGCGTTACAGTTGACGTATGCCAACGAGGCGGAGGCGGACAGAGCCGACCACCTGCTGGGGATCGCTCCCAAGCGTAACCAGATCTCCGGCGGTCAGATCATAGAACGACTTGCCCTCGTTGATCCTCTCGAAGCGGCTACCGCCCCGCCTCCGGGTCAAGAGGTGACGCCGGTTCCGATATGGTTGCGGTCGTTTTCGAACCAGCTCTTCTACGCCTCGCGCAGTGTCGAGATCCCTGCGGAACATCAGAAGCTGGTCAAGAGCTACACGAATATCCAAGGGCAGCCGCTGGACCCCCGTCAGGCCCTAGAGGGTATTTTGGAGGTTCGTTCAAGCCCTGACAGACCGGACGATGCTTTGGTGGCGGTCCGCTACCGTGGGCACTGGTTCTACATCGCTGACACGGATCAGGTCTCGAAAGATACGTTCCATCTGCTGTCCGTGATCTTCGCCTTACAATCGGAGGCCCCGCAGGGCCAGCCCGTGCTGACCCTGCCCGTGGGGGGGTAGCCTTGTGACAGCAAGGCGCTCATCGCTAACCGTGACGAAATTGCCATTCGTATTGCGCGTGCGGCTGCCGAGCTTGGCATTAGCACCGCGGCAGTCTTTTCGCAGGACGCCGCCGACTCGCTGCCTACGCAGATGGCGGAGGAAGCTCACGCGTTGGGTGGTGCCGGGGCGGCGGCCTATCTCGATATGGACGCCATACTCACGATCGCGCAAGACGCCGGATGTGATACCATTCATCCCGGGTACGGCTTTTTGAGTGAAAACGCGGCCTTTGCCCACCGGAGAACCGGCTCTGCGTCTATAACGTGCGCGAGGTCATCGACACCCTGGCCGACGTGGGCTCCGTCTTGGAGATACGCCGGGATTTCGGCATTGCCATGGCTGGTGGCTCCTTTCAATGCGCCCCGAGTCGATATCGGTGCCCTGGAAAGGTGGTAGCGGCATGCCGTCGTTGCCAAAACATGCTGTGGGGCCAGCGCTGCTCGGCGGTATAATACCCGGCGCGGATGTCAGCATAACTGTCGAACTCCTGCCGAATGTAATGGCCATAGCGTTGCAGGCCCGTATCATTGCCGTTGTGCAACCAATCGGTGAGGGCATACGAGGCAAAAATACCACTGCGTAGGGATTTGACAATGCCTTGGGATGACAGAGGATCAAAGATGGAGGCGGCATCGCCCACCGCCAGCCAGCCAGTGCCGGTCACAGGGGTCACATAGCGCGATTCGGTGGCGCGCACCAGCAGCGAGCCGCAAGGTGTGGTTTGACGCAGGAGCTCCTTGAGTTGGGTGGTGCTGTTCAGAAAGTCGAGCCAAGCGGCGGGCTCGCGCAGCCGCAACCAGCGGGCAATGTCGATGTCGGTCAGGCAGGTGGCAACCCGCTGACCGCCTGGTAAACCTGCGGTGTAGCACCAACCGTTGGGCACGGCTTCGACCACCGTGCGTGGATCTTGGATTCAGGGATCGGTGAAAAACCGGGCGAAACCGGTCAGGCGGCCGAGGCACACAGCTCGGGCGCCTTGGTGGCGCGCAAAAATAGCCCGGCGACCGGTGGCATCAACCACAAAACGGCTGCGGAGGTCCATGCCGTTTGACAGGTGCAGGCGCCACACGGTTCCCTGCCACTCGGCACGCGTCAGGCGGACGC
Source organism: uncultured bacterium (assembly GCA_965178525.1). Taxonomy (GTDB): domain Bacteria; phylum Tectomicrobia; class Entotheonellia; order Entotheonellales; family Entotheonellaceae; genus CBCXVS01. The sequence goes on from CBCXVS010000092.1 coordinate 7,510, forward strand.
CCAACAGCAACCGGACACCGCGAGCGGTGGCCTGTTCAGCCAGCATGGCATCGAAGGCGCGGCGGTCTAGGTGCCAGCCCGTGCTGTGCGGCGTGTACATGAAATCGTTTTCATAGCGCTCCGGGACGCCCCACACGGCCGAGGTGCCATAGACAGGGCGATGTCCCTGCCGTTGAAACACCTCCCAAACCTGGAGATGTTGCAAGAGCCGCTGCGCCAGTGGCGGCAGGGTTTCCCCCAGACGCAGCTGGCCGTAGTGCGACGCTTCCACCAACACCACAGATAGGTTGGCAGCGTGCGTCCGCAACGACAACGCCGCGGCACAACCGCCCGGCCCCCCGCCGGCGATCAGCACATCACAGGTAGCGCCGGTCAAGGCCTCAGTCCTGGCGCACGGCGTAGAATGACGCCGTCACCCCGGCGGGCGCGGCGCCGCCGTTGCTAGTGGAATGCGGCGCGGTGCGCACCAGGGAACCCACCATAGCTGGGCGCTGCAACCGATCGTTGCTGTTGGGCCAATTGGGGACCAACCAGCTAATATAGTCGTACACCCACTCCTCGCCGCCCACCAGGCCCTTGCCCTGAAAGCGCACCTGTATGGGGCTGCCGTAGCCACGTGAGTCGTACAGCTGCAAGGACCAGCCCTCACCGCCAATGGCGCCGCGCAGGGTTTGCGCTTCGGCTTCTTCAATACGGATGGTGCCGACCCCAAAGCGCAGGTCGTTGAACGGCTTGTCGCTCATATGCTCTCCTGGTCGGTGCGCTCCACACTGATGTATTTGTAGTCGGGACTCGGCTTATTCAAGGACTCCGGCGCGACATAGGGGTTGAGCACCACAAACCCCAGTTCGGACCAGGCCGAGACCATCTTCAGGTTGCCGGCATTGGTCTGCGGAATGCCCCGCGTCCAATTCATCATTTGGTCTGACGGCCGGCCGTCAGACATGCTGATCACCTCAAGGGTTTGCAACGGCCGGTGCGCCGGCCACCACATCGTTTCCCAGACCTTCGACTCGCGTTCCAGCAGCGTATCGCCATCGCTGCGCGGGTAGATGTCGTTCCAGTCGTCGAAGGTGATGTTGATATCGTCCAGAGAACATTCATTGAAATCCGACTGCCAAGGCAGGGCCATATACTTGGTCAGATCGCCCGGTTCGAGACTGCGAGCAAAATCGTTGTCCTGGCTCAGGCTGATGCCAATGTACGACACATAATCCTCATCCCGCACCTCGTCCTGATGTGCGTTGGCCTGCGCCGCGGTTTGGCGAAAGCTGGCAAATGCTTCATTCGCTTTGATGCGAAAGGGCTCGTGGTAAATAGCCGTATTGCGCATCACCCAGCCGATCTCACCGCCCGGCATAAAAGCGCCGCCAAGCACATTGGTCAACACGCCGAGGTCCAGGTCGCGGCCCGTTTTGTTCACCCAAGCGGCGTACGGCCGGTACGGGTCGGGCTTGGCCACCCAGCCCTCCAGGTATTCGTTGTAAAAATGGCCCTGGGCCCATTGGCGCAGCAGAAACAGTTGGTAATCGGTCAAGCGCAAGAATTTCGCCGGCAGAATGTTGGAAATGATATTGTCCCCACACAACAGCGGCATCAAGGGAAGGTTGTAGGTGCGGTTGTTGGGTTTGCCACCCAGGCTGAATTGATTCTCCCCGCCCGGCTGCCGCAGCAGGTCGAATAAATACGTTCGATCGAGGCGGAACGGGTCGTACGTGACGCTTTCCAGACAGCGTTGTTCGCATTCCCGCAGCAGCTTTTGGGTACGATAAGCCCGCAGGTTTTGTTGGGTGGCATTCTGCAGGCGCTCAAAGATAACCCCCCCCACGACCTCGGCCATCTGCTCGCGCAAGGCATTTTGCTTGGCCTTAAAGGGCTCACCCCAGACATCAAAGATGGGATTGGCTTTATTGAGCAGTGTCTGCCAGGCGTGCACCGCATCATGTCGAAGGCTCGCGATCAGGGCTTTGACGGCGCGGCCCAGCTCGTCTTTGCCCCGGTTATAGGTATCTGACGGGTCGGCATTGGCCGCATCCCATGCCACGATGTAGCGCTCCAGATCGGTCTCGCTGGCGTCGCAGGCCAGACCCTGCACAAATGCCTCCAGCGCCGTTTTGAGCCCCTGTTTAAAATCGTCAAACAGCAAGTTGCCCAAGGTGTTGGGGTAATCCTGCCGCAAGCCTTTCAGCCAGCGCTGGTAGGCATCTTGATGCGGCAGGGTGTCTCCCTGGACAGCAGAGCCGCACAGGAGGCTCCGGATCGTATCGTCAAAATCCTCTAGCCCGAAGTTCCCCTGGAAGAATAGGCGGAGGGTTAAGTAGATCAACAGGTTGGCCCAATTCAAAAGTCCATTTACATGGGAACAATCCAACCTC
>CBCXVS010000092.1:9893-24589 GCA_965178525.1 uncultured bacterium
CCCGAAGTTCCCCTGGCAGAATAGGCGGAGGGTTAAGTAGATCAACAGGTTGGCCCAATTCAAAAGTCCATTTACATGGGAACAATCCAACCTCCTGAAACGACATGGCTTATGGTCATACGTTTTCAGACGATGTCAAGCCCATGTGGCAGAATAGGAGCGAAAATTTTGCGATTTACATGGGAACAAAGGTCAATTCGTTTCAGGCTTTTGAGTTTTTATTTCAACAAGTTGTCGCCGAATCACGGGAGGAACTTCGGTCTAGCCCTCGGTGCAGGGTGCTGTTGGCCTCGCTGTCCAGTTGCGTCAACACCGCATCCATGGAGGCCAACATGAGTTCACCCGAGTCATTGTTGGCGATGCATTCGGCTTGACAGGCGGCCAGGGCGCGCCGGTTGATCACCCGCGGCACGGACAGCCGGTCCGGGTCGAAGGTGCCACGTGCCGTCTGGTCGTGCGGCGCATTGGATTCTTTCAAGACATCGCACAGATAGGAGAATTCCCCGGGCCGGAACAGAATGGGCCAGATGTCGCGGTAGAACCAGGGTTTGTAAGCCGCGTTCCACGTCAGCCGGCCGGCTCGCCAATACACCAGCGCCTCGGTGTCGGTCGGGTTGATGGATGGCGGGTTGTCAAACGTGCCGGCTTCGCCGTACAGCTCTGGGCAAGCGGCAAACTGGCGGACCGCAAGGTCGGTGAGGACCTCCTCCATGGTGACCATATCAAGAATTTCCGGGACATAGGCCGGATAGCCAACCACCACCCAGGCGGGGTATTCCACGTCGATAAACCGCATCCGCTCCACGTCGTGTGCGTACATCACCAGACGGGCCATCACCGGTCCGTCCGAGGTGTCATCAAACCAGCCGTCGTTGTTAGCATAGTGGTCGATACGCGGTTGGCCAAAGGTGTCCGTCTTAAATGAACCGGAGTGGCCGTGTCCGCCCAGCACCAGGAGGCGGCCCACATCATCGGTCTTGAGGTCGCCCAAGGTGTCGATACCATGGGGGTTCAGTGGCGGTGGAAAGGTCGGGGCGTACAGGTTGTCGCTATCGCGGCTGAGGCTGGCCTGACGCCGCTCGGCGCAGTCGACCAACTGCGGACCGGGATCGATAATCAAGCGCTGCCGCGCCTCGGGGTCGCGAATGTCGGCGTTGCGCCACGGGGCGTTGGGGGGTAGCCGTGTTCACCCTCAAGCTGTTGAAATTCATACCAGGCGGCCTTTTTGTTGGCCACGTACACCCGCCATTGGATGTCCACCAGCGTGCCGCGATTGCCACCGCCCTCAATGGCATCGCCGAGTTTCAAGGGGCGGCCCTGCGGGTTGTCATCGTCGTAGACATACACCTGAAAACGCGCCGCCTGGCGTTTGATGCGGCCCTCTTCGTCCTTGAAGGCGTCAATGCACGATTCCGCCTGGCCATCGGGCGACATGAGCGGATTACCCTGTGCATCACAGGCAATCGGCAGGGCGGCGGGGGTTTCGGGGGTAATGCAGAAGGCATGCGGGCTGTTGCCCAGCCGGGCGATACCGATGCCAGGGTGAATTTTGTAGGTTGCGGGCATACGTGTCTCCACGCTCAGGCTTAAAGGTCTATTCCATATATAGTTGCGGCGCACCGCCCTTAATCGAGGAAATTCAGCGACACGCCTTCCAGGCGCAGTAGCTCCGGTTCTTCCTGATAATCGGCCCCAATCACTACCAGAGTGATTTGCATCGTTGTGGCGCCGTCGTGCAGCAAGCGTTTGGCGCACTTGGTGATATTGATCCGGTGGTTGCGAGGCGTATTGTGGTCGCGCGGGCGCAGGTCGTACGGACGCCGCCGGGGCGGTGGCACGTCGCAATGACCGGGGCCGCCATAGCACGGACCATGTCCGAAAATCGCCAGGTAGCCGGGAATGGCATTAAGTTAAGCATCATGTATTTGTAAACATGTACTTGTGTGAGCCCATTTATCGTTCGCTCATCTCTGACCCCGTTTCATGGGGTTCGCCGGATAGAACTCGTGGGTTTTGCAATGATTCCACTTACCCGATGACGTCATCGTCGGGTCTGCACGGGAGGCGGACGACCGTTGTTGCCAGAGAGGGCTTGATGGGCTGTGTCGCGATCTCTTGCTCGATTTGCGCAATTTTCTGCTTGATTTCTTGTACCTCTTCTTCTTTTTCAGTGAGGAGGACGTGCCATTTCTGCAATTCCTTCTCCGGCGCCCGATACAGCAAGCGTCTCACGGCGGCCATGAGCATGACATGCTGGATTAGCCGGGTACCCAAAACACGGAGTGTGTAGGTACGTCCCAACTGACTCATACGAGCAAGTTGGGAGGTGCGTACCATACGTAAGGGTCTCAGGAAACCGATGAAGGGCAGGAGAATGATCGCGATATCGAGCCAGTTCTTCTTGCAATAAGTCAGCTTGTTGCGAGCCACGGAAATCTTGAGAATAAACTCCAGAGTAAACGCCAGCCAGACAATACTCTCTCCGATACCGACTCCGAGCGCTAACCACCAATGGCTGCCGACCGCTGCGGCAAATTGGTACTCGACGAGCAGCAGTGCAGAATGCAGAGGGCAATGACAATCATGGGTTTTCTGAACAGGTCGTCCAGGGTATCCCGCAACGCTTCGTCGACACGATGCCATCCGACAAAAGGGAGGTAAATTTGTCCTCCCAAAGCCGGATACCGGCTCCCCATGCGCAGCGGTGGGATACAGATAGCGAGCAAAAACGATTTATGCTCCCGAAAGAATCCGCGTTGCTTTCCCCATCGTCGCCACCTATAGCAGGCCTCAGCCACCATACAGTACCAGAGCAAACCCATCACGACGGCGAGTGGTTGCCAGGTATGGGGCGACCGCTCGGGATGATTGGCCCACTGGAGTAATCCGGCAAGCAGTAGCAGGAAGATGAAAGAACAGCAGAACATCGGCAGGGCAAGTGCGTGGTCAATGCGTTGGCTTGCATGATTTGGATTCGTATGGGCCATTCTGCGACATCCATGCACATGAAATCGGCACGCCGAAGGACTGGAATATGCCGATAGACACAAGCTTGTGAGTGAGATTAAGATGCCAAAGACGGGTGATCCGATTTAGTGATGTTGGATTTCAACGATCTCGTCATTCACGATATCGACGCTACGTTGCCCGAATAATTTCCACCACCATGTGGCAAAACTGGCGCCAAATCCGAGGACAGCAGCCAAAGCGCTGAGGGCAACCCAGGCCACGAGCTGAAAGCCGCCGGCCAACCATCCGAGATGAAAGGGAAGATAGCCTGTTATGCCGACGATCAGGACCACTAAAGCCAAGCCCCAAAGACTCAAAGCCTGACGGGCGGCTCTCAAAAAGATGAGCCATAATCCTGCCAGGACTAACACGGTCAACGTATATTGAGGCCAAATGAGCAGAAAGGTCGCGGTTTGGTTCCACAGCCAGTGGCCGACACTGACGCCACTCGGGTTGTAAGTGCCAAAAACCAGTAAAGCGGCATAGATGAATCGAGCGAATGTATTCTGTCGTGGACTGAAGAATCGACGTAAACGTTCCATGGCCAGTCTTCTCCGGCAGCAAAAGGGAGGACGCGTTCTTGCGGGCTCTGTGCCGCCACAGGAGCATTATAACAAGCTCGGCGCCCTCCATGAATGAAATTAATCGATAACGCCGCGCGCCTGTCGCACAAGCTTCATCGCTAAGGCAATGGGGGTTTTCGCTGGCAGCAGATTCGGGTTGGAAACCACGGTGTGGAGATCTTTCTGGAGTTGCAGGGAGATGGCGTCTGCGTTGACAAAAAGCGTCACCCCCGTATGCAGAGTCGGCACGGTGTCACCTTTGCCAATCCACATCTTGATCTTACTGCCCCCGATCGTTGCTGGGGCGATATGATACACCGGCGAGTCTTTCACCTTCAGGGTGGTGAGATGTGGGTCGTTAATCGATAGAAAGAAGAGATCATCGTCTTTGGCGACGGCATAGATACGCTCGTTAAACGGATCCGGAACCATCACCATACACACGAGATCCCGACGCCCCGACTTCAACCGGCCATAGGCTGTCAGATAATTGAATGTTTTGGTGGTGAGCACCGTGTTCGCTGCGAGCGCGGGAATCTGTGCGCGAAGGAAATTCAGCGTGCCGTATGTGCCGCTGCTCTCGGGGCTCGTCACAATTTTATAGGGAGGCTCAGCGACTTCTTCATCCACGAGATTGGCCCAGCTCGAGACCCGGCCGCCTTTTTTCGCCACGCATAGCAGGGCTTCGGCGCCGATACTGCCGACCGGAATGACCGTCTCTGCGAAGTCCTCGTCGGCAAGAGCCTTGACCGCAAACACGTCGTGTTGGCCGAGACCCGTTGTCACTTTTTGTTGCAACACATTGCTGAGGTTCTCCCCCGTTCCCTTGCTCGTCTGACAAGTGATGGTGTGGCCGAGTTTTTCCAGAGCTGGTTGCAGTGCGTCTTTGCAGATGGTGCCGTGATAGACTCCCGATTCCCCGCCGGTGCCGATGACGACGTCTGCAGCGCGCACAACGGAAAGCGGTAAGCACAGGATGGCCATGGCAGCAAGAAGCAGAGATAGACGCTCCTTCATAAGATAGTCCTTTTTTTGTTGCTGTATAAACGGGAGACCACATACTGCGTGGTGTGTAGACACCGTCATTCATAATGTGAAGGACGATGCCCGTCGATCGATTGGACATCGGCGTCCTCTTATTTGGACAAAGCGTAAGTTCGTCTGAGGGAGCGTGATGCCGGTTCCGATGTCGTGTGTGTTACGCCATAATCTATCGGCATCTCGCAACAGGGCCTTAAGCTCAGAACAACACACGAGTTACAAATTCACGCGCTGCGCGTACCCGGTCATTTCAACATAACCAACGCCTTCCGTCGCCTGCCCGCGCCGTGTCCCCTGTACGCGCACCCGTCCCTCCCAGTAAGTGACGCGCGTACTGTTCTCCGTCACCAACTCTTGCGCCGCCATGACCGGGTCGAGCTGCAACGTCAGGTCCTCGCCGGGCACGCGCACCGTCCATCCTTGAGGGTAAACCGCGCCGCTCGTGGGACTCTTCCAGCTTGCGCCGGCTTGCACCTGGAAATCCTCGCCTCGAAGCGAGACACTGCTCCCGTTCGGCCGCACTAGCGTGCCGAAAGCATACGGACCCATCCGGCCATCTCGATGCCGGACATGATAGAGCATCAGCTCATAATCATTGGCCAGTTGGATGCTAAACCAGTCCCAGCCGACTTGGTCCGCTTGCAGCAATTTACTGCCGAATTCGTGATCCATCCAGCTCACGCCTTCGACCTCGACGACCCCCTCATCGGTATGAAGCACGCCCTCAGTCTTCATGCGCGTGTACGAATAGTAATACGAGGCATGGCCTTTGCCTTCGCCCTTCCGGGTCCAGCCCTGCTGCCCATGCAACACAGGGGGTTTACTCGGCGTCAGGATCACATTAAGTTTGAAACCGGGAAGGTCACCTTGCAGATGGTGCACCGATCCGAGCCGTTCGGCGAGCCATGCCTCGTTCCAAACGTGATAGCGCTTCGCAGAGGCGCCGGCCAGGCCAAGCGCGGCCCGATTGCGTTTTTCGCCGAAGATAAACCGCTGCTTGCGTTCGTCCGTGATAGCCATATGGGCCAGGTAGATATGGTCCGCAAACCATTGGGACGGCTTCAGGGTAGGGCCGCTACTATCGAGCCGATGCCGGAAAAAGGTGAGTTGGTAGCCATACGTCCTGCCAGTTGTGGTGCGCAGGTGGCCCGTATAATACCACCACTCGGTGCGATACGCCGGATGCGCGGCATGATCGGCCGGGAAGGTCAAGTGGTAGCCGGGTACGGCCTGTTTGAAGCCCAACAGCGCACCATCACTTACCAGGTGCGCCCCCACGAGCAGGAGGCACACGCTCGCGGCCCACCGCACACGCATCCATACCGGCTGCGCCTGGCTATTCATATTGCACGGCCTCCGTGAGATGGACCCGCGCCGCCTGCCGCGCCGGACGATAACTGGCGGCAATAGTAGCCAGAACCAGCAGCAGCAGGGTCACGATGGCAAAAGGCGCCGGAATGGTGACTTGTAATGTCCAGCCAAAAACCTGGCGATTAATGACATAAATCAAGATCAGGGACAACAAGATGCCGGCCACCAAGCCGCAACACCCGCCGATGACGCCCATGATGCCCCCCTCGATCAGGACGATGCGCTGTATCCGGCGCTGCGTCGCTCCGACAGCCCGCAGCACGCCGAGTTCGCGCGTGCGCTCGAGAATGGAGGCGTATAAGGCGTTCGTCACGCCCAGTAAGGCCACGACAATGGCAATAATTTCGAGCGCATAGGTGACGGCGAACGGCTCCTCGACCAACTGCAGCACGCGCTCCTTAAATTTCCCACGCGTGAGCACATACAACGGATAGCGCTCGGCAAAATGGGCCCGAATCCGCTGGGCCGTCTGTTCCGGGCTGGCTCCGGGCGCCAGGAAGATGCCAAAGGCATCGACCTGCGTATCGTCCCAATGCGCGGTAAAAGTGCGGCGGTTGATGGTAATGGTGCCACGGTCGGAGGAATAGTCAATCACCACGCCAGCCACCGGAAAGGCATGACGGCCTTTGGGCGTGTGCAGCATGAGCTGATCGCCCAGACCGAGACCATAACGCCGGCTGAAATTTTCCGAGATCAATACCCCGTCCTGTTCCAACACCTGCCGCATGGCGTCCTGACGCTCACCGGCGGCGAGCGGGTAGGCGCCGTACTTGGCATAAACGTCAAAATCGAGCGCGACCAGCAGCACCAGGTCGCCACTGTATGGCAGATCGATCGCCCGGGCGCTGTCCGCGTCTTCCACGCCCTCGATCATCAGCAGATCCTGCCGCAAACGGTGCGGCAGCGATAATACGCCGCGCTCCCCGCCAGGCGTGGCCTGATGCACCAGGAGATCGGCGGTCAGGGTTTGCTCGACCCAGATATACACGGTGCGCTGAAAACTCTGGATCATAATGACCACACTGATCATCATGGCAAAGCTCGTCAACAGCGCGGCCATGGCCACCGTGCCCCGCCGCCGCGCAAAGAGCAGATTGTCCAGCGCCAGTAATCCCTCCACGCCTAACCAGCGGGTCAACGTAGGCCGTCCGATATGGCTACAGCCGTGTAGAATCAAAGGGATCAGACAGGACACGGCGAGCACCAGCGCCAAGCAAGCCAGATAGCCGAAGATGGCGACCCCACCCACGGCGGGGAAACGGCAGAGGCCATATGACGCCCCTAACAACAGCAGCCCGACACACGTGCTGATCCGGACCGGCGCCTGGCGCGTCCGAAAGACGCCACGCTGCAGGATGGCCGCTAGCGGACTAATACGGAGAGCTTCCAGGGTTGGCAAGGCCGCCGAAAGCAACGTCGTACCCAATCCCAGCGCCACGCCAATCAGCACGGTTTCCCAGGTGAGCGTCAGGCGATTCACATGCTCCAGCACGTACCGTGACGACACAGCCGGCGAGACCAGATGCAGAGACACCCGTGCCAGCAGCAGCCCCAAACCGATCCCGGCCAGCACCCCCAGGATGCCGAGACCCAGTGCCTCCCCCATCATCAGCCGAAAGATTTGGCGCCGCATGACACCCAAAGCACGGAGAATACCCAGCTCGCGGCGGCGCTGCACGACGGCGATCGTGGTGCTATTGTAGATCAAAAACATGCCCACAATCAGGGCGATCAGGCTCAAGGCCGTGAGATTGACGTGGAACGACCGCAACATTTTCTCGACCGATTCATTTCGCGCCTGCGGCCGCTGCACCTGTACGCCCTCTCCCAGCCGTTTTTGCAGGATGGCTTGCACCCGCGCCAACGGAAACGCATCGTGTGGCACCACGTCAATACGGTCCAGACGGCCCACCCGGTCGAATAGGACCTGCGCCGCGGCGATATCCATAATGGCAAAATGACCGCCCAGGGCTTGCGCCGCGCCTTCCGGGCGGAGGAAACCTCGCACGATCAGCTCCTGCGTCCCCTGTGAGGTATAAATGTGCATCGGCGCGCCAATAGCAAGGCCATGGCGCATGGCAAAACGCTCACTGAGAATGATCGATCCCGGCTGGGTTAGCAGCGCCAAGGGTTCCTGGCGGCCGCCTTCGAGCCAGCGGAAGGAATAATCGCGCACCGCACGGTCCGCAATCACATCGATTCCGGCCACGAGCAACGCCGCGCCTTGCGCTTCCTGCACCAGGACGTCACTCAGGATCAAGGGCGCCACCGAGGCCACGCCCGGGAGCCGGCGCACCAACGGCAGCACGGCCTCATTGAGCGGCGCGCCACGGCCGGTAATTTCGAGACTAGCCCGGCCGGCAATGGCTTCCACCGTGCGGCCGAAGGCCCGCAGGGTGCTGATATTCGTCACCTGCACCGCCACAAACACGGCGACGCCAAGCGCGATGCCCAGTAGGGGAAAGAAAAGCCGCAAACGATACTGACGCACATACGGCAGGCTGACAAAGTAAAAGAGAGTACGCATCGGTTAACGCATGGCAGGAGAAATGCTAACGATGGCCCCATCCTGGAGCTCCACGACCCGATCAGCACGCGCCACGACACCACGGTCATGGGTGGCCAGCAGCAGGGTTTTGCCCATTTCTTTACAACTCCGGTAAAGCAAATCCAACACCAGATGCCCGCTGTGGGAATCGAGATTCCCCGTTGGCTCATCGGCCAGGACAATCGGTGCATCGTTGGCCAAGGCCCGGGCCAGCGCCACTCGCTGCATCTCGCCACCCGAGAGTTCGCCGGGCCGGGCGCTCAAGCGTGGCCTGAGATTGACCCAATCGAGCAACTCCGCCGCCCGCTCTGTGGCGTGTTGCGGTGACTGGCCAGCGAGCAAAAGCGGTAGTGCCGTATTTTCCTGTGCGGTCAGAGTCGGGAGCAGATTAAAAAACTGAAAGACAAAACCGATCGTATGCAAGCGCAGAGCCGACAACTGCGCATCCGTCATCGTGCTCAACGCCATGCCGGTAATCGCGATGGTTCCGCTCGTCGGCGTTTCCAACCCCGCAATCAGATGCAACAGCGTACTCTTACCCGAGCCACTGACGCCGGTAATCGCAAGAAATTCGCCCGTGGCCACCTCCAGGCTGACGCTATCCACCGCCCGAATCGTCTGCGCCCCTTGCTGAAAACTTTTGCATACATTTTCTAATGCAATATAGCTCGATGCCGTCGTACTCATCCAATACCCTTTACATACCACGCCCAACTGATACTCTACATCTTCCTCAAGCGTAGGTTATCCGCTCCTTCCCTGTCAACGTCTCCCACCTCCCCTCTTCCATTCCGCATTCCGCATTCCGCATTCGCCTCACCAAGCTTCCACCGCCATGCCCTTCAGATATCCCGTCTCCGGAATCGCTAGAACTTCCGGATGATGCGCCGTCTGGCTGAAACGTTGCCGCACCACGAGTTGCCGCCGGGCATCGCCGGCAGCTGCCTGTAGCACGGCTTCGAAACGCCCACGATCGACGTAATACGAACAGGTAAAAGCCACGAGAATACCGCCAGGACGCAAGAGCTTCAGGGCGCGCAGATTGATCTCTTTGTAGCCTGCCAGCGCTTTGGGAACGGCATCGCGATGGCGGGTGAAGGACGGTGGATCGCAGGATCACCACATCGAACTGTTGCCCATCTTTGGCCAACTGGCGTAAAGCATCAAAAACATTGACCGCTTCAAACCGGCAGCAATCGCCCAGGTTATTGTGCGCCGCATTGCGCTGCGCCAGGGCCAAGGCCGATTCGGAACTCTCGAGCCCGAGCACCGTTGCGGCTCCGGCAGCAGCGGCGTGCAGGGTAAAGGCGCCGCTATAGCAAAAGGCATCGAGCACGGCGCCACCAAGCGGCACATAATTGCGCAAGGCCAAGTGGTTATCGGCCTGATCGAGATAAAACCCCGTTTTATGGCCCTCGGCTACATCCACCTCAAAGGTCAACCCACCGGCGCGGATATGGCGCACCGTTGGGAAGGGCTCGGTGAGAAAGCAATGGCCCAATTCCAAACCATCATTGCGGCGCACGTTCGCATCATTGCGTAGGTAGACGTGCTCGATCCCGGTCAATTCCCGCACAAAACCCGCCACGGCCTCTTGCCGCTGATCCATGCCCAGAGCGGTCGATTGCAGCACCAAGACGTCCTCGTAACGGTCGACGGTGAGCCCCGGCAGCAAATCTCCCTCGGCATACACCAGCCGCAAACTGCTGGCCTCAGGATAGAGCTGCTGCCGCCGTTGCACAGCCCAGGCCAGACGCTGCCGCAAGAAGTCGTCATTGACCGCCTCCTGCGCCTGGCGTGTCAGGATGCGCACGCGAATTTTCGAGCGGCTATTAAAATACCCGCGCCCGAGAAACGCACCGTTCCAGCTCATGCAATCCACCACATCGCCATCCCGTGGCTTGCCCTTGACCGTGGCAATTTCGCCTCCGTAGACCCAGGGATGCCCCAGCTGTGGGCGCCGCTCGCGCCCCTTTCGTAAAATGACACGGAAATGCATGTGCCTCCCTCTCCCGGAGCAACGCCGGCATGGTGGTTTCTCTGAGTAGACGTATGCGGAACGAGTTGGTATAGTCCTGCCATATGTTCACATTACCGTGATTCCCAGGTCTGATCCACGAACCCAACGGATGAAGGATATCCACATGAGGGCGGATATGGAAACAATTGTCTCGCTGTGCAAACGACGGGGATTTATTTTCCAAAGCAGTGAGATTTACGGTGGCCTCGGTAGTACCTGGGATTATGGGCCGTTGGGTGTTGAGCTGAAAAATAACGTGAAACGCGCCTGGTGGCAAGACATGGTCTACCGGCGCGATGACATGGAAGGTCTGGACGCCGCGATTTTGATGCATCCCAAAGTCTGGGAAGCGTCCGGTCATGTGGCCGGGTTTACGGATCCGATGGTCGATTGCAAGGTCTGCAAAAAGCGCTTCCGGGCGGATCATATCGACGGCGACGTCTGTCCGGAATGCGGCGGGGAATTGACCGAAGCCCGGCAATTCAACTTGATGTTCAAGACCTTTATGGGGCCGCTGGAAGACGATGCCGCACTCGCGTATCTTCGTCCTGAGACGGCGCAAGGCATCTTCGTCAACTTCACCAACGTGCTGGAATCACGCCGCCGCAAACTCCCGTTCGGCATTGCCCAGATCGGCAAAAGCTTCCGCAATGAAATCACGCCGGGAAATTTTACGTTTCGCACGCGGGAGTTCGAGCAAATGGAAATGGAATACTTTGTCGAACCCGATCACGCGGATGAATGGTTTGACTATTGGGTCCAGGAGCGCCACAACTGGTACAGGCGCTATGGCATCCGCCCGGAGAATTTGCGCCTCCGCCCGCACGAAAGCGATGAGCTGGCGCATTATGCCAAGGGTTGCTACGACGTCGAATACCTGTTTCCCATGGGATGGTCGGAGCTGGAGGGCATTGCCCATCGTGGCGATTACGATCTCAAGGCGCATACCGCGGCAAGTGGCCGCAATTTGACCTACTTTGATGATCAAACGCGTCAGCGCTTCACGCCGTATGTGATTGAACCGGCGGCCGGCGCGGACCGCACCACGTTGGCGTTTCTCGTTGACGCCTATCGGCAGGAAGAAATTCGCGGCCGTGAGCGTGCGGTGCTGAAACTGCACCCGGCGCTCGCGCCGATCAAGGTGGCCATTCTACCGCTCTTGCGGAATCGAGCGGACGTCGTGGAAACGGCCAAAACGCTATACGCTGACCTGCGTCGTTTTTTCCCCGCTGACTACAACGACACCGGCGCCATCGGACGGCTTTACGCGCGGCAGGATGAGGTGGGTACACCTTTTTGTATCACGATTGATGTCCAAACCCTGGAGGATCAGCAAGTCACCATTCGCGACCGCGATACCACAGAGCAGGAACGCATTGCGCTGGATCAGGTGCGAACGTACATTCAGGACAAAATGATCGTCGAGTAAATTCGGCGCGGCATGTCTGATTCCCCCCTTTGTGCAAAGGGGGAGTTGAAGGAGGACGAGCCTTGTCCTGGCGCATATCGGTTGGACGTGTCTCAGGCATAGACATGGACGGCTGATGCCTTGAACGTCACATAGACCACCCCGCCGATGGTCAGCCCCAACGTGTCGAAGGAATGGCGCGTAATGCGGACATGCAGACGCTCTCCGATATCGACCAAGACATCGAGCTGTGGCCCGAGGGCGCTCACCTGCATGACTTGGCCAGCAAAGCCATTACGCGCGCTCGAGTCCAGTGGGAGAGACGACAGCACAATATCCTCAGGGGGGATGGCGATACAAGACGCAGTCTGGATGTGATCGGGCACCATCACCGTGAGCCCCCCCGTCACAAAGCAGGTCGCGTCTTCATTTTTCATTAAGGCGCCGCGCAACATATTTTCCAGCGGTTGCGCGACACTACGTCCCTGATCGAGTGTGATGACCTCATCGCTCAACCGGTATGCTTGCGCCATATCGTGCGTCGTAAAGAGCACGGTGCGTTGCCGCTCCTGTTGTAAGGCCTCAACCAGGGTTTCAATAATATAGCTACTTTGCACATCAAGATTCGCCGTCGGCTCATCCAGCAGAAGCACGTCAGGTTCCAACACCAGCGCCCGTGCCAACGCGACGCGTTGGGTCTGTCCTCCGGAAAGGTTCCGGGCCGGGCGTTTAGCGAAATCCGCCATGTGCACCTGATCCAGCGCCGCCGTGCCACGACGGGCACGTCCGCCGTGGCACGCCACGGATCCTAAGGCCATACGCCACATTGTGAAAGACTGAGGTGCGAAAAAGCAGGGGTTGCTGGCTCACCCACACGACGTGTTGACGCAACACCTTGGCCGCCGCCGCCGTCTGCATCATATCCTGGCCATGCCACAGGATGCATCCGGACTGCGGCCGTGTGATCAAGGTGAGCACTCTAAACAGCGTGGTCTTTCCGGCTCCGTTGGGGCCGATAACGGCGTATACGCGACCGGCGTGAATATCCAGTGCCGCGAGTGCTAGAGCCGTGTGACCCGGACTGTACGCGACCTCGATATCCCGCAGCGCCAAGACGACCGGGTCCGCTGGCGGTCTGCCCGAACGGTCTTCATCCCGCACAGGGTCCTTGTCTCTGTCCTTGACAGGGAGGGACGCCTTCGCTATGGTGCCGTCAGTGGAGCTAAAAGAGGTCCACAGTTTTGTAAAGAAATGAGGGGACTTGGACATACCTTTTTGTACAGACTTTTCTAGAGGCATTCAGCTCCAGGCTCCTATTTGAGTATTGATCATGTTGCTGACAAAGGATACACGCGATGCCGCCGTTCCTTCCCACGCTCACGGTCGTTGCCGGTCTCATCCGCCAAGAGGACACGTTACTGATCTGCCAAAGGCGACGTGGCGACGCCTTCGAACTCAAGTGGGAATTCCCTGGTGGCAAAGTCGAACGGGGCGAAGCGTATAAAGAGGGACTCCGCCGCGAGCTGCACGAGGAGCTGGGTATCGATGCCGACATCGGTCCGGAACGCTATCGGGCGCGCCATCACTACCCAGGCAAATACACGGTCGAACTCATTTTCTACGATATCACGACCTTTCGTGGCATGCTCCGGAACCGTGTCTTCGAGCAGATTTGTTGGGCCAATCCCACGTCACTACCAACTTTTGATTTCCTCGATGGCGACGCCGAACTCATTACCCTTCTGAGCCAGGGGACACTGCCTCCAGCCTCAATATAGCGCCGTGGGGGGCACCATATCATGAGCACCGTGGCAAATCTAACCTTTTTTTGTCCGGAGATACAGCCGAGGATATTCGGACATGTATCCATCCTATACAACGAGGTATAGCATGGAACACGGCCTGGCCCAGGCGCTGGCGGCGCTCACAACTGGCATCTATGTCCTGACCGTACAGGCCGGAAGCCGTCAGCACGGCATGAGTTCGTCCTGGGTCACGCAGGTGTCAGGCGAACCCCTCCTCATCATGGCGGCAGTCGACCAAAATCATGGCACCCATGACCTGATCTTCGACAGCCACGCTTTTGCGCTCAACGTGGTCGGCTCTCAGAGTCAGCATCTGGAAGATTATTTCTATTCGGCCCAAGCCCGGCGTCCGGACAATCTTGCCCCATTCGCCCTCGAAACCGGCGTGACCGGAACACCGCTGTTGCGCGATGCGCTCGCCTCGCTCGATTGCTGTTTGGTTTCCACGCATGCCGCAGGCGACCATACGCTCTTCGTTGGAGAGGTGGTGGAGGCGCGCGTTCGCACGGCGGATACCGCCCTCACGAGTCACGATTTGCCGTATATCTATCTCGGGGGAAAGACATTGTACGACCGGGCCAGCCGGCGGCCTTTGGAGCCAACGTAACAAATGCGGCATGCGGCATGTGGCATCAGGGAGGGGGCCATGGCCCCGTTGGGAGAGAGGCGCAATCGCAGCGTGCAAGGAGGCGAACACGCTTGCGACCGGGACCATGGCACTGTTGCCATGCTTCCACCAAGGCGGAGGGCGCCGTTGGACAGCTCAACGGCAACATGACACAGCACGTCATGGTATAAGCAATACCTATGCCATTATTAATAGTATTTATTTTTCAATATCTTAAAGGAATTTACTAGACCGAAGTTCCTCCCGTGATTCGGCGACAACTTGTTGAAATAAAAACTCAAAAGCCTGAAACGAATTGACCTT
>CBCXVS010000093.1:0-24510 GCA_965178525.1 uncultured bacterium
GGTCAATTCGTTTCAGGCTTTTGAGTTTTTATTTCAACAAGTTGTCGCCGAATCACGGGAGGAACTTCGGTCTAGAGTTCCTGTCTTGCCAGATGTGGCTAGGCGTGCCTGGCTGGCCGGCACGCGCGGTAGCCCCATTGTATCTCGCTTCCCTTTAGAATATTCTTGCAAAATTTTAATATTTTCTTAACATAGTGGCTCGTGGTGGCCCGCCTTTATGGGAGCATACCAGGCCAGGACGGCCTTCGAGATGAGACGAGTGCATGCTACATGCTAGCTCCGGCCTATATCCGAGGCCTTGGGAAGCAGGACAACGGATGATTGAAAAGGCCGCTACCAGATGGCAAATGAGGAGATATTCTATGGAAGAAACTCATAGATTATGTATACATCAGTTATTTCAATGTCAGGTGGCGAAGACACCGGAGGCCGTCGCCGTTGTTGATGGCGACCGCACCTTCACCTACAGAGAGCTCGATCAGATCACAGATTCTTTGGCCGGGTATTTACAAGAGCATGGCGTACAGGTTGAGCAGCGTGTTGGCATTCTCATGGAGAAGTGTGCTGAATATATCATCGCTTGTCTGGCGGCTCTGAAAGCTGGAGGCGCATATTTACCGCTTGATATGGCATATCCAAAAGCGTTGTTGAGCAACATTGTCCGGGAGACACAATCTCCTGTGATTGTGACTAAAAATCGCTATCGAGAGCGACTCGGTGCAACACTTTCCACCAATATCTTAACGATTGATACGGATCGTAGCTGGCGAGACGCCAGCTACAACGAGGAGGAGGTTGTATCCATTCGTCCGGATCATTTAGCCTATATTGTGTACTCCTCGGGTACGACAGGAGAACCGAAGGGGATATTGGCACCCCATCGTGGTGCTGTTCATTCGTATGACGAGAGATATAAAATCAGTTCGTATCAACCTGGTGATCGTGTTGCCTGTAATATCTTTTTCGTTTGGGAGTTCTTCAGACCTCTGCTGAAAGGGGCCACCGTCTACATCATTCCTGACGATATCATCTATGATCCTAAACAATTGACGCAATTCCTTGCCGAAAACGAGATCACGGAAGTCTTATTGACCCCATCGCTCATGGCAACCAGCCTGAATACGATCGATCATGATATCCTTCAAGCCCGGCTCGCATCCCTTCAGGTCTTGTGGCTCAACGGTGAGGCGGTGACCACACGGTTGAAACATCAGGCCCTTGCCGCGCTGCCGGATCACGTCCAACTGTTCAACACATACAGCATCAGCGAATGTCACGATGTGTCCTCGCTTGACTTGAGGGAAAGTGAGGACACACCCTCAGGGTTTTGCCCGGTTGGACATCCCATTGACGGGATCACGGTGGGTGTATGGGATGACCGCATGCAGCAGGTCTCTCGAGGGGAGGTGGGGGAATTGTACATTGGCGGGCCGTGTTTAGCGCGAGGCTATCTCCACAAACCTGCGCTTACCGCTGAACGCTTTGTCTGGCATGAGGGTGAACGATTCTATCGCACGGGCGATGTCGCGCTCATTCACCCGAATGGGCATCTCGAGATCAGAGGGCGCTGTGACTCCATGGTCAAAATCCGGGGATACAGCGTCCATTTGGGCGCTATTGAAATCGCCCTGCTGCGCCATGCCGATGTGCAGAGCTGCGTGGTCATAGCCCAAGGCGAAGAAGGCGAAGACAAACGTCTGGTGGCTTATGTGATCCGGGGAGAGCACGCCGATTGGAACATTCATCCCGGCACCGGTACATGTGTCGCCTTGCGGGAGCGGCTCAAGGCTCATTTGGCTGATTATATGATCCCGAGCGTCTATGTCGAACTCGATGCTTTGCCTCTGAGTCCTGCAACTGGCAAGTTACACCATCACTTGTTGCCAGTGCCGCCGCGGCAAGATGGCGATGATGCCGCGGACATTCACCTGCCTGAGACCCCCTCTAAAGCCCAACAAAGAGAGGTGATGCGAACCCTCTGGGAACGTGTCTTGTCATTGGAAGCGGGAAGTATTCAAGACGATTCGGATTTCTTCGATTATGGTGGCCATTCGCTTTTAGCCGTGAGACTGACATCATGGATCGAGAAGATATTTCACACCCAACTCATGGTGAAAACGATCTTCACCTATTCGACGGTGGCCACTCTGGTGGATTGTCTCGGCAATCAGACGGAGACAGGCATACAGAACGTATCCATTCAAAAAGATGCCAAGTTGCCTCCTGAGCTGGTTCCCGCGCCTGATCAAAAGCCACTTGCCTTGCGGGAAGCACACACGATATTTCTGACAGGAGCGACGGGATTCCTCGGTGCTTTTCTCCTCAATGAGATATTGAGAACGACGGATAGCCATGTGAAAGTTTATTGTCTGACGCGTACCAAGCCAGGTGCAAGCCGTGATGCATTCAGGCGAATTATGAATAGTTTAGAGCGTTATGATCTCTGGCATGAGCATGACAAGGGTCGTATCATTCCGGTGATAGGCGATCTGAGCCAAGCGTATTTGGGTATGCAGCCGGAATATTTTGATCGGATTTCAAGGGAGGTCGATTTTATTTTTCATTGTGCCGCCTATGTGAATTATATGTATCCTTACACGCTATTAAAACCACATACCGTGGATGGAACACAGGAAGTGATCCGTCTTGCGTTCTCACAATTCAGCAAACCTGTATATTATATCTCGACAAATGGTGTGTTCCCTGGAGGAGATGGTGAACCGTATGTGGAGAACCGTGATATCGATGCCTTTGGGGATCGTCTTGTCGATGGATATTGTCAGTCAAAATGGGTGGCTGAAAAGCTGATCTGGGATGCCGCTGCAAGGGGGCTGCCCGTATGCGTATTTCGTCCTGGGAATGTTGGCCATCATAGCATCACCGGTGTGGTGAACCCAAATGATTTCCAATATCACATTATGGATGCTTGTATGAAAGTCAATGGCGCTCCGGATATTGACACCTGGGCTTTTGAAATGACTCCGGTCGATTTTCTTGCGAAGGCGATTGTGCAGTTCGCGCGCCATCCCTCGCACATCGGACAAGTCTATAATGTTGTCCAATCTGATCCTATGTCGGCACGGACTATTTTCGACTTGTTGATGAAGAAAGGATATCTCTCTCAATACGTACCCATGGACACATGGATGGAAACCTTATATACGAAGGCGGAAGAAAGTCAGGACCATCTTCTGAGCGTTTTGGCTGAGTCTCTGCGTGATGTTGAACCCTATTTAATGGATGATAGTGTGTATGATTGTTCTCGCTTTGACAAGGCCACGCAGGCGTATGGGATGCACCGGCCTCTGACCGATCTCGATTATTTTGAGCGGTTTATACAAAGATATTTGAGTCCGTAGCGATGCTGGGCCGCCGTTGCAAACCTCGTCCATAAGTACTGAGGCAAAATTAAATTTATATCTTTCCTCTGGAGAAATATATAAAGTTGGGCTTCAAACATCGTGCACGAGGCCGCTGCGGCGCCTGTTTCGGAATCCATCAATAGAGTGAATGTGGGCGAGGTTTGGGTCCGCGGGAGAGTTTCGCGGTGCGTTTTCGGCTGCATCTGCCCGGATTCTCCTAATGATCTCGGAGGTGGAAATACTTGGGGTATAGGGTACCGTACGGAAGATGCCCATCTCCATGGGGACCTTGTAGAAGTAGGCCAGCTGCTCCGTAGAAAGGTCATCCCCGTGCACCACTAGGTGAATATCGTGCTGTGCAATCCAGTCACGATTGATCGGAAAGGGCGCATGAGGCAGCACTTCATCGACGTAGCGACAGCCGGCGACAGAAGCGACGCGCTCCTCCATGGACAGAATCGGCTGGCGCTTATAGCTCGCCATCTCCTCATCGCTACAGATGCCCACGATCAGGAAGTCGCCTAGGGTGCGGACTTGGCGTAAAAATGCCATATGACCGTAGTGAAACAGATCGGCTACCATGTCAGCATAGACACGTATCATCGCTCAGTCCTCCTCTGCGAATAGATAGGCATGCAGCGCGGCAAAGTTGGCCACAGCCACGATCAGGCCCCATGTCCAGGTCCCATTGTCATGCCATCCAAGCAGGCGTCAAGAGCCCCAATGCCGTCATCATACAACGCGCGAGGGCCAGCTCATCGACCTGCACGATCTCGTATTCGAAGGCCGTCAGAGCAATGATCTCATGGCAGCTAGCATGAACCGGGTCGGTCGCCAGGGCCGCCACGTCTGGTGATTTGGGCGCGGTTGTCGAAACCGAAACCCGTCAGGCGGCGGCTATCACGCTACTTGTCACGCTTCTTGTAGTTCAAGAGGCTCGTATTTGCGTGTTTTTGGGTTGTACTTTGCTGGAGTGCCTAAATACCCGTAGATAGCCGTCAATACTGCCTTAGGATCCTTAGGACAAGGCCATGTCAGTGATTCAAAATCGATCTGAGAAAGAGGGAAAAAGCTAGATATGCCAATATCAAAGAAGTCACTGAAGTCGTCTTTAAAGTAGGCAATTTTGAATTTTTTCTGATCAGTGGAGTAGTAGATTTGCATGTCCATATGCACATTATACCATGGTATATGATCCCATAGTCCTTTTCTATTGAAGTGTATACCAGAGGACTCTTGGTATACTTCTAGCTTGTATGAATAGTCACTAGTCAGCACAGTTGTGTATAACGTATCGAGTGTTTTGGTTAAGTATCTGAATAACTTAGGAATTTCCTTCCTGCACTGTTCCAAATTTGCGACTTCACACGAGTCCTTAATAAGGAAACATAATCCAAAATCAAAATCATAATCGTGTTCTATCATCTTCCCTGATCGATATGCTCCAAGGAGAGAGCCGTCCATCATGAACCACTTTGGACGAAGATCCCTCTCGGGATCAGGTTTGTACAATATCATCGTTTCATGGACATGTCTAGCCATTCTTAGGAGATGAGGACGCCATTTTTTTGATCTTTCACGACATGTTTTTATAGACTCCGGAGTCGTTAGACCCCAACTGTCCAATGAAACGTTTTGGTCAGCTGCACGCTCTTGGGCGCCTTGACTCTGTGATTCTGCAGCTTTCGGCATCATGCCTCCTCCCCCTGGAAATGCGCGTCGTGATCCTCGAGGGCGATGGCCGTGCGCTGATGAGTTTAGGCACACTACCGCTGATCGCCGTCGAGCGCCCCGCCAACCTGGTGCATATTATCCTGGATCATAAGACCTACGAGTCAACTGGCGTCCAGCCCTCGATCAATGCTCGCGTCGACCTGGCGCAGGTGGGGCCGAGCTGCAGGTACAAAAGCGCGCTGCGGGTGCCTGACATAGCAGCGCGGTGCGCCAAAATGACTGAACTAGGCCGAGGGCGCTGCGGGGCTTACCGTATGGGCACGCCCGAGGCGGCGAGGATGTCCGCATCGCTGAGCGGGGCGATGGCCAAGTTAAAATGTTGCTGCAAGGCGAGCACCACGGCGTTGGCAATCAATCCCTGAATCGGCGTGGTGGGATGGACGCCATCGTCCTGGGCGCCAAAGCTTTGATAGGCCACCGTCGGGCAACCCATCGCACCGGTGCGGTTGTTGTAGCCGCACTGCGCCGGTATGACGCCGCCAGGCGGGGGCACGAGCAAGTCCCCATTCGCGATGGTCAAGACGTCGATCATAAAGCCGGAGAGATCGTGGGCCTGGCCGCTTCACATGCGGCCAGGCGGTCTTCATCAATATCACAGATGTGGACCCGGGCGCCGTTGGCCAAAAAGGTGGCGGCCATCGACCAGCCAATGCCGGCCCCAGCGGCGGTGGTCAGCACCCGTTTTCCCTTGACGGATAGGTCCATTCTCAACTTTCCATAACCGGCACCACGCATCCGCCGCATCCCCGAAAGCCAGCAGATAAGTACCCGAACCAAATTAAATTCATATCTTTCCTCTGGAAAAACGATGTCGCTCATGTTGTCCAGGTACTTACTATGGGGTTTCATCCTCGGCTAAGAGCTTCCCTGCCGCATAGTTGTACTGCCGCAACGTGCGCAGAATACCAACCAGACAGGCGTTGCGCAGTCGTTCCAGTTCCTTCACGGATTGACCTTGGGCCTGTTGTCGGGTCCCTTCCACCATCTGGGCTCGCAGTTCCTCCGTTAACTCCGGCGCCTGCAATTTCGTCCAGGGCAACTTCAGAGCTGGGCCAAACTGGTCCAGCATGTGTTCCATGCCGTTGTCTCCCCCTGCTAAATGAAAGGTCAGGCACGGGCCCATAAACGCCCAGCGCAATCCTGGGCCATAAATGACGGCATCGTCAATCTCCTCGGTCGTTGCCACCCCCTCATTCACCAGATGGAGGGCCTCACGCCACACGGCCTCTTGCAACCGATTCGAGATATAGCCCACAATCTCCTGGCGGACTCGCAAGGGATACATGCCGAGAGAGTGATAAAAGGCCGTGGCGTTGTCAAGCGCCCAGTCTGCGGTTTGTTCGCCGCCCAGGATTTCCACGAGCGGCAGCAAATACACCGGGTTGAACGGATGTCCGATGATAATGCGTTCCGGATGCCGGCATGCGGCTTGGATACGGGAGGGCAACAGGCCTGAAGAACTCGATGCAATGACGACCTCCGGCCTCGCCACGGCATCCATCTGTACGTACAAGGATTGCTTGAGTTCTTCCTGTTCCAACGCACTTTCCTGAATAAAGTCTGCCTGCGTGCAAAGTGCATCAAGGTCTAGGGTAAACCTGACGCGACTCGGGTCGAAGTCTGTTACCAGACCGAGGTCTTGCATGGCCGGCCAGGCGTTTTCGATGCCAGCCATCAGTTTGTCTTCAGAAGCGGCGCGAGTGGCGGTGGCAATGACGTTCAGGCCACGTGCCAGACATCGCACCGCCCAGCCTGAGCTAATGACGCCAGCGCCGATCAGGCCGACGGTTTTGATCTCCGGCATGGCTTCTCCTCTCCGCGGAAGTGTAGCGAGGCTTGCCTCTGACAGCATATGCCCGCATGTTTTTAGCCCATGCGATGAATCGCACTCCGTGTAACCAAGACGTAGAGGGCGGTGTTGTTGGATGAGAAGGCGTAGCGGGCCTGTCGTGATCGTCGCAAACGGCGCGAGGCATAGGAGCGGGTTGGGGTGGGAGGCGTTTTCCAGCCCGAAAGTTCTCTCACCCCGACCCGCTCCCCTCGATGGCGAGGGGGCCCATATCTCAAAGACAACGTAACGGTTCCCTAAGGCTTACAAAATTGGAGAATGCCCCACTTCAGGTCTCCACTCTTGCCGCCATCGATCCAATGTTGCAGCCCGGTCTGCATGTTGGTGAGGTAATCTTCGCTGCAAATCTGGCTGAGGCTGTCATAGTTGACTCTCACCTCTTGCAACACACGGGCGTAATGGGTGCTCAGATGGGGCGAGAGGTCAATCCATTGCACTTCCTCAAGCCCCGTCTGGGCCGCGAATTTCCGGTAGGATTCCAGGGAGCCGAGGGAATCTAGGTGGATCCGGTCCAGGATGGGCTGCAACGCGTCCGGCGAACAGGAATCGGATTGCATAATATCCGTAAAAATCAAATGTCCGCCCTTGGCCAGGACGCGGCTGGCTTCGGCCATGACGCGAGCCCGGTCACCGCTGTGCAAGAGGGCATCTTGCGACCAGATCACATCCATCGCGCCAGTGGGGAGCGCGATTTCCTCGAAGCTGCCGTCCACCACATTGATCAGGAGATGCAAGCCTTGGGCGCGGTTGAGGTCGAGGTTGCGCCGGTTTTGCGTCTCGCTGAGATTGAGACAGGTGATATGGCAGCCATAGGTCGCGGCCAGATAGCGCGCCGAGCCGCCATAGCCTGAGCCGACGTCCAGCACCCGGGTCTTGGCATCCACTTCGGGAAGCTGCGATGTGATTTGCTGCACCGTGCGGCGGCTGGCATCGAAGATCGACTCCGTTTCGTACTGGTACACGCCAATATGGATATCTTCCCCGCCCCAAATGGTGGCGTAGAAGTGATCGGCATCGCTGCTGTTGTAGTAATCTCGTGCTGTTTGCACGGTTTCGGAGTACTGCACATACGTATTGTTGATTCTGGAGCGTGGCGTGTTGTCCGACATTTTCTCTGCCACATGTATGAAGAAATCGGGATCTTCGACTTTGTGGGTTTCTTGGAAGTCGGCGTACGTGTCGACGTGTTGAAACCCGACTTCCAGCATGAGCCGCCGCATATACTCCTTGCGTAACGGGAACATGTTGAGATGGAATTCGGAGTTGTCGGGGAAGTGGTAGCAAAACCGCGCCAGGCCTTCATCCATGTACTCGGGTTCCGCGCTCACGTTGTCGCCGCAGTAGTAATAAATGTGCTTCGAGGTAAACCCGTAGGCCAGAATGCCGTCATAATTGCGCTGATCCAGGATGAGGACGCCACCGTGCTCCAGCGTGGCGTAAAACTCCGCCAGCACCTTGCGCCGATCCTGCTCCGAGAACAGATGGGTAAAGGAATTGCCCAAACAGATTACGGCGTCATACTTGGTTTGGATGGACGCGCCGAGCCAACGCCAGTCCGAATGCACGGTCCGCAAGATAAACCCATGACTCCGGGCATTCTCGAAGGCCTGGGCCAACATCTCTGGACTGCCATCCACACTGGTGACGCCAAAACCGGCTTTGAGCAGTTGCACGGAGTGGAACCCAGTGCCGGTCGCTACGTCTAAAACCCGTTTGACACCCCGTTCTTTCAGCAACTGAATGAAAAAATCGCCTTCGCTGGCGGCACGGGCCTCCCAGTCAATGAGGTCGTCCCACTTCCGTACAAAGCTGTGTACATACTCTTCTTGGTATAGATCTGTACTTCGTTGCGCGATGGGATGATCTGAATAGCGTTGTTGTGTCGCCATGATTTCTATCCTCCGTTCGAAGTCCTTAAGACAATCTCCCTGATATACCAGCAGTCCGGTCTTCTCCATTCTATTCAGGTCTGCGACGTCAGGTCAGACAGCGATATCGTGATGTCAGGGGATTGCAGAATGGTACTGCCCTGTGTGGTTCCTGGCGTTCCAGAATGCGGATACGGGACCATACCTCTCATGGTCAATATAGCACCCCTGTCGTAGACAATTCCCCGTATTCGGGCGATCCGGTCAACCGGACCGCGCAAGAAGTTGGCGAGACGAATTTCCTGTCGCTCTCCCTCCTTATCTACCCGGATCATGCATGTTTGATAACCATAGTCGCCATGGTCGTTGCGTCAGGACGGGTATCCATCATGCGTGCTCCGGATGATTTTCGGCGAGATAGGCAGCCATATCCCGCACGGTTGGATAATCGAAAATGGCGTGCAGTTGCAGTTGCACCTGTGGGAGTTGGCGTCGCAGTTGCAGCAAAATCTGCGAGGCCAGTAGGCTATCGCCGCCCAGGTCAAAGAAATTATCGTCCGCGGCAACCTCTGGCAGACCTAGCACGTCTCGATAGACCGCAGAAATGTGCTGTTCAAGTGTGTTCCCATTAGTCGCCACACCCCCCGACTGGGTTTCGTCCGCTGGCACAGTCTCTGGGACGTCGGTGTGTTGATGCAACCACTGGGTCATCCGCGGGTGCAGCGCCCGCGTTGCCACCAACACTTGCATGGGCCGGCCATACGCCAGGACCCGATCCAGCGTCTCCAGACCCTCGGCAGCGGTCATGGCGAACGGCGCCTGGGTCTTCTCATAGGCGACGATTTGCTCTTGTGTGTAGGCAAAATCCCAGTCGTCCCAATTGATGCTGAGCCACGACACCCCATGGCGGCGCGGCTGGGCTTGCACGAACGCATCCATAAACCGATTGGCGGCGACGTAGGCGGTCATCGCCAAGCCCCCGAGGATCGAGGCCATGGACGAAAACAACACCACGAACTCGGGTTTGTCGGATAACTGGCCGATGGCCTGCGCCAGATGCACCACGCCGTCGAGTTTGGCGGCAAACTCTTGCGCCGAGATCTCCGGGGTGAGGTCCGGGAGATACCGCAGGTTGGCGAGCCCGGCGACATGGAAGATGCCGGCGATCTCCCCCACCTGCGCCCGCGTCGTGGTCAGGAGGCGGTGCACGTCCGCCGCATGCGCCATGTCCGCCTGTATGACGCGGACGTCGGCCCCGGCGGCTTCGCACTGCAACAGCCGTTGCACGGTCTCCTGGAGCGGCGGCACCACACCGGATGATGCCGCGATCGTCTCCCACTGCGCCCGCTCCGGAAACGGCGACCGCGTCGTCAACACGAGTTTGCTTGGGCCGGCGGCCAGATGCTCGGCTAGCACCAGGCCGATGCGGCCCAGTCCCCCCGTAATGATGTAGGTTTGATGCGCCTGTACCCACTCTTGGCCGGCGCCGTTCGCGCCGGCGTCGAGCGCAACCGCTTCGTACTGCGGCCGCCAGCGATGCTCGCCCCGCCAGGCCACGAGCGGTTCGACATCGGGCTCCTGGGCCGTACACTCGTGCAGAACGGCGGCGGCCAGCCGCGCCAGGGCGGCGGGTTCGCCCGGCAGCTGCACATCCACCACCCGGCAACTGACCTGGGGATTTTCCTGTGGCAAGACCAGGCCGGGCCCGAACATCGTCGCTTTCACCGGGTGCAGGCGCTCGTCATTGACTTGTACGGTGTGGTCGGTGATCACCCACAGCATCAAGGCGTCCGGCGCGGCTGGCGCCGTCAAGGCCTGGGTCAAATACAACAAGGGGTAATACGTCTCGGAGAGCCCCGGTGGGGCCGATGCCTCCGCCCCGTGCAGAGCCCACAGGTAGAGGATGCGTTGCGGATACGCACCCGCCGCCGCCAGGTGTTGTAAGAGGGTGGTATAGTCCCCAGCTTGGGTGGGATCGATGGCATGGGTCGCGCCGTCCACCCGGCTGGCTGCGGGCAGGTCGTCGGCGCGATAGACCCGCTGCACGTGATGGCCTTGTTGCGCCAGGCGGGTGGCCAGGTAGTCGCCCAAGGCGCCAGGCGTCCCGGCCGCCGGCAAAAAGACGAGCCAACGGGTGCCGGCGGTGAGCGCGGGGCGCTGCGGGGGCAGCGTGCGTTGCCAGGACGGCAGATAGAAGCGCTCGGCCAGGGGCAATTTGCCCCCAGTCGTAGGCGGGGTGGCACGCGACCCGTTGAGAGGCGGTGCGGTCACCGCGGGGTCCGGCCAGCACCGCGTGCGCTCGAACGCATAGGTGGGCAGCGGCACGCGGTGCGGATGTGCACCGGCGTGGAAGGCGTGCCAATCCACGTCGGTCCCCGCAACCCACAAGCGCCCGAGCGTGTTCAGGAGACATTGCGGGTCCGTCGTCGCGGTTTCACGCGGATGCCGCATGGTGGGCAACACCAGAGGGGGGTCGAGGTCCGGGACCTGGCGGCTGATCTCGGTGGCCAGACCGCTCAAAATGCGCCCGGGGCCGACTTCGAGCAGGACATCGGGCTGTTGCTGCAAGATCGTCCGGATGTTGGCCTCAAACCGGACCGCCTGGGTCATATGATCGCCCCAGTAGGTGGGGTCCAGGGCCTGGCGGTCGGTGAGCCAGCCGCCGGTCAGATTGGAGGCGAGCGGGATCACCGGCGTCTGGGGGGTGACCGCCCGGGCTTGGCGGGTAATCGCCTCTGCCGCCGGCTGCATCATCGGGGAGTGGAAGGCGCGCAAGACATGCACCCGCTGGCACGACACCCCGGCCTCGGTGAAGGCCTGCTCGACCTGCGCCACGGCCTGGCAGCTGCCGGAAAGCACCACGCGTCTGGGGGCGTTGACCGCGGCGAGACCCACATCCGGCCCATCCTCGAAGGTGTGTGTGCCGCGCTGTTGTAAAAAGGCTTCGACCTCGGCTTCCGACAGACGGACCGCCAGCATGGCGCCTGGCCCGGCCGCTTCCATGGCCCGGCCGCGGGTGACCACCAGGGCGAGGGCATCCTCCAGGCTGAGGATGCCGGCTATACAGGCGGCGACATATTCGCCCAAGCTGTGACCGACCACGGCGCTGGGTTGCAGGCCCCAAGCCATGAGCAGGCGGGCCAGGGCATATTCCACGGCAAACAGCGCCGGTTGCAAGATGTCGGCACGGCTGAAGATATCTCGATGGTCTGCCTCGGCATAGAGCAGGTCGCACAGGTTGTCTTCAATCCAGGGCTCGAGGATGTCGCGACACGCCGCTATATGCCGCCGAAACGCCGGGAATTCCTGGTACAGGCCCGATCCCATGCGGAGTATGGGAGCCTTGACCGGAGAACATCCACACCATGGAACGCCGACTTCCGGGTGTCAGCGTCGTGTCCGTGCGGCCTGACGTCCCCTCGGCTTGGCGCAGTTGTGCCACGGTTGAGGGGATATCGTGACCGGCCACGGCCAAGCGATGGGCAAACGTTTCTCGGCCCACGTGCAGGGTGTATGCCGCATCGGCGAGATTGATGCTCGGGTGCGCTTGTAAATAGGCCAGCAACTGCCGGCGATTTTGTTCCAATGACGCCGGCGTTTTGGCCGACACGGTGAGGAGATGATGCGCCGGGACAGGCGGGCCGGGACGGGCGGTGTCGGCGGCGGGCGGTGTCGGCGGCGGCCATTCTTCCAGCACCATGTGGCAGTTGGTGCCGCCGATCCCCAAACCGGTAATGCCGGCGCGGCGCGGCGTGCCGGCCGCTACCGTCCACGGGCGCAGGCGATCGTTGACGAAAAAGGGGGAGGCCGCCAGGTCCATGGCGGGGTTGGGCCGGGTGAAGTGGATCGTGGGCGGCAATTGCTGGTGCTGCAAGCTCAGAATGACTTTGATCAGGCCGGCCACGCCCGCCGCAATGTTGCTGTGGCCGATGTTGGGTTTGACCGAACCCAGGGCGCAGAACCCGGTGCGCTCTGTAGACTGGCGGAAGGCGGTGGTGAGCGCCCGCACCTCAATCGGGTCGCCAATGAGCGTTCCCGTGCCATGGGCTTCGACATAGGAAATCGTCTCGGCGTCCACACCCGCCATGGCCAGGGCCTGCGCCACCACGTCGACCTGTCCCGGCACACTCGGGGCCGAGTAGTCGGCCTTGAGATTGCCATCGTTGTTGACGGCGAAGCCTTTGATGACGGCCAGAATCTGATCGCCCGCGGCCTGGGCATCGGCGAGCCGCTTCAGCGCCACCACCCCGACCCCATCGCCCAAGACGGTGCCGCTGGCCTCGGCATCAAAGGCGCGGCACTGGCCGTCGCGGGAGTTGACAAACCCTTCCAAGTACTGATACCCCGCCTGCGGAAAGGTGATGCTGGAGGCGCCGGCCAGGGCCACATCGCACTGGCCGGCCAACAGGGCCTGACCGGCGGTGGCAATGGCGACCAGGCCAGTGGAGCATGACGTCTGCACACTGAGACTTGGCCCCCGTAAATTCAACAGGTGCGAGACCCGCGTGGCCAGGTAATCTTTGTCATTGCCGATCTCCGTGAGATGGGCCAGCCCGGGGTTGCTGGGGTCCATGAGCCCGCCGCCACGCAGACAGTGCAGCAGATAGGACGGCAGGAACGACCCGGCGAACACCCCGGTGCGGGCGCCCTGCTGGCTGGGGGCGTAACCGGCGTGCTCGAGCGCGTGCCAGCAGCATTCCAAAAACAGCCGGTGCTGCGGGTCTATGTAGACGGCTTCGCGGTGGCTGAGGCCCCAGAAGGCGGGGTCGAACTGCTCGGCGTGGTCTAACACCGCCCCGGCTTTGATGTAACCGGGCTGTTGGTACACGTCCGCCGGCACGCCGCGTTGCTGTAATTCCTCGTCCGAAAACGGCCGGATGGAACACACCCCATGGCGCAGATTGTGCCAGAACTGCTCGGCGTCATCGGCTCCCGGAAAGCGGCAGGCGAGACCGATGACCGCAATAGACGTGTCGGCAGGCGGGCGCGTGGGCCCGTGCGCCGTGACCGGCATAGGGGCCGTGAGGTGCTCATACGCCTGCGCCAGCGTACGGATGGTCGGGTATTGGAAGACATCCACCACGGAGACCTCGAGCCCGAGGGCGTGGTGGAGCCGGGCGCACAACTCGGCCGCCAGCAAGGAATGGCCGCCCAGGTCGAAGAAGTTCGCGGTGACGTCGACCGGCTCTGTCTGCAGGAGGTCTTGCCACACGGCCGCCATGGCCTGCTCTAACGGCGTTGCCGGCGGGTCCGTCACCGCGCCCCGCTGTGACCGCAGGGCTTGCGGGTCGGGCTTGGGCAGCTGCCGCCGGTCGAGCTTGCCGACGGCGGTCAGCGGCCATTGCACCAGCGGCATGATATAGGACGGAACGGCATAGTGCGGCAAGCGCTCCCGCAAATAGGGGCGCAATTGCGCTGCCAGCGTGTCATCCTTCATCTGCCCATTGCCGACCACATAGGCGATGAGGTGTTCGGGCTGTCCGGTCTGCTCGTTGTCCCACGTCGTCACCACTGCGGCCTGCACGCCCGGATGCTCTGCCAGGGTGGTCTCGACCGCGCCCGGGACAATACTGTAGCCCCGCAGTTTGACCATAAAGGCCATGCGGCCCTGGATTTCCAGGTGCCCATTGGGCAAGAGGCGCCCGGCGTCACCGGTGCGAAAGAGCCGCGAGCCGTCCTGGCGGATGGGATCGAGGATGAAGCGCTCGGCGGTCCGTTCCGGCTCGTGCAGGTAGCCGCGGGCGACCGAATCCCCGCCGACGTAGATCTCGCCCCGGAACCCCATGGGCACGGGCTGCAAGTCGTCGTCGAGCAGATAGACCCGGACATTGCTCATGGGGGCGCCCAGCGGCGCATATTTGGGCGAGAGGGCCGGATTGAGTTCTGAGAGGTCATAGGTACAGACGTCGTGACACTCCGAAATGCTGTAGTCATTGAGCAGGGTCACCTGGGGAAACAGGTCGAGGAAGCGGTTGCGTAGGGCGGTGGTGACGACCTCACCGTTGAGGTAGACGACGCGCAGATGGCGCCATCGCTCTGGCAAGTCCGGATGGGGCGTGTTGAGGACTTGCTCCAGCAAGGACGGCGTGAACAGGACTCGGGTGATGCGATGGGTGCTCAAAAAATCGACGAGCCGTGTCGGGTCATAGATGACGTCATCTGAGATCACATAGGCGGGATAGCCTTGCAGGAGCGGCCGTATGACTTCCCATACGAAGAACACATTGCAGGCCTCGCGCTCGCCCGCCTCATAGGGATGATGGACGTATCGCCAATAATAGGAGTTGACCGCGCCCCGGTGCGGGCAGATCATGCCCTTCGGAGTACCGGTGGTGCCGGAGGACATGACGCAATAGGCCAGGGCGTCGAGGGTGGGCGCTGGCGGATGTGCCGGCAGGTCGAATGTGGCCGCCTGAAGCGGGCGCTCCCAGCCGCTATCGAGCTGGAAGGCCCGCGCTTGCCAGGCTTCGGGTAAGTGGGCATAGAAGCGGCTATTGGTTAACACCACGACTGGCTGCGCGGTGTCTAAGACCCGGGCTAATAAGGCTTCGGGATAGGCCACTTCCAGGGGCATGTAGGCGCCACCCGCTTTGAGGGCGGCGAGATACGCGATCACATAGGCGACCGATGTCTCCATATAAATGCCGACCAGATCGTCGACGCCAACGCCCTGGCTCTGGAGATAGCCGGCGAGGAGATCGGTGACGGTATCGAGCTCGCGAAACGTCAGCTCGATGTCGTCGCCCACCACGGCGGTGGCGTCCGGCGTTTTGGCCGCCTGCTGCCGAAACAAGTCGTGCAGGCAGGTGTCGGGATAGGGCGCGGTTTCCCCGTATAGAATGGACGCGGGTAGGGCGTCCACCTCCGCCTTGATGGTCTGCACCACTGTCTCGATGACCTCGGGTTGACACGTTTGAGTATAAAAATGATCGCCGTCAAACATCTTGACAGCGCTCGAACCAGTGGTGCACGCGGTCCAGAGGCGCAGATCCGCTTCCGTGACCAGCGTATCCTGGTGTCCGCCAAGGGCGGTAAGGGGGACGGTCAAGGGGGACTGATCATCCCACTGATAGGTCTCCGAGAGTTCAAAGTCTGCCTTTAGCGGCGGCAGAATCAGGTCTAACAAGCCCTCACTTTGCAGCGTCTCCTCCGGTACCAGCCCTAATTGGCGGATGAAGGTCACGAGATCGGCATCGGATAAGCGATACATAGGGGCGTCATGACGAGCCACATGAGGGGCCCGATGGGCCGAGACAAAGAGATGCAGGGGCAGCGGGTAGTTGCCCTGTTGCAGCTGTCGGGTGACTTCAAACGCGACGATGGCGCCGACACTATGGCCAAAAAAAACAAAGGGTTTATCAAAATAGTCGGGTAAGGCGTCCAGCACCAACGGGACCAGCTCTGTCATCGTCGTCATCAAAGGTTCGTGCAGCCGGCTACCGCGTCCGGGGAGGCTGAGGGCACAAAGTTCGATATGGTCGGGCAACTGTCTGGCCCACTCCCGAAAGCTTTGCGGGCCGCCACCACCATGTGGAAAGCCGAACAAACGCAAGGTGGCATCCGGACGTGGGTCATAACACGAAAACCAAGAGGCCACCTGCGAAGACGATGCTTGAGCCATCGACCATCTCTCCTAAAAATATGACGTGCGATGGGGCGCCGGTCCGCGTCTCGATACGAGGCGGCTGCAGGGAAGCCTCAACCGGTTCGCTCCGAGCACGAACACGACTTCCGGGCGTACCCAACCGGGGGCGAAACAGAATAGCGTTGAGGTCAAAAAGCTATGGTTCAGCGGGGAGAGCGCGCCGTCTGCATGAAACCAGGGCGGGGGATGCCGTGACCGCCGCCTGATCGTTCCATGACGACCAGTAGTGGAGATGGCCAGAGCGGTCGCATGGTTTTTTGCGTTTCTGTGCATCGTAGATAGAAGTCGCTAACATGGTGTCTCCTACCAGCAAGTCGACTCTGGGGCCTACCACTGAGCTGCCCGTTACCCCTAGGCTGAGTGACCAAGTTTTGCCTGTTCATCCTTTCTCTTCCTGCAATGCGGTCGCTACCTGCGCAGAATTTAAGGGATTCGAGGATGCCTTTTCTGACAAGTCCCCCGAGGTATATTGGATTAGAGTGCCATATTCTACACAAAGCGCAGAGCAAGTCAAGCCGAATATTGTAATTTACCAAAAATTTGACGAAACGGAACCGACTCACCCATACCGATTGCCGAGTCATCGACAGACTGTATTCCCCGGCAAAGGAGATGATGCCTATCCTCACAATCCTCTGGTTTTGCTTACGCTTGTGTCCGTTTGGCAAGGACGCCATCGAGCCAGTCGGGGTTCATCTCAGGGACGGAGGACAACAGGAGTTCCGTGTAGGCGTGATGGGGCGGTGTGAGTATCTGCTCCTTGTCACCTTGCTCCACGATTCGGCCCTGATACATCACAATGATCTCATCGGCGATGGCTTTCACCGTGGCCAGGTCGTGCGTGATAAACAAATACGATACCCTCAGATCATTTTGCAAGCGTTGCAGGAGCTGCAGGATTTCCTCGGCTACCAGTTGATCGAGCGCGGACGTCACCTCATCACAAATGATGACATCCGGTTCTGCGGCGAGCGCACGGGCGATACAAATGCGCTGTTTCTGGCCCCCCGAGAGTTCCGTCGTATAGCGATTGGCGAAGTCGGTGGGAAGTTCGATCATCTGTACCAACTCGGCCATGCGGCGTTCCCGCTCGGCGCCCTTCATGCCAAAATAGAAGAGCAAGGGCCGCCCAAGCACGTCGCGCACGGTATGTCGCGGGTTCAGCGCCACATCGGGCATCTGATAAATCATCTGCAAACGGCGCAATAGATCCCGGCTCCGGTCTTTGTAGGACGGCGGCAGCGGCTGTCCGTCAAAGACCATCTGTCCCTCGAAGGGCGGCAGCAGCCCGGTGATCACCCGCGCCAGTGTACTTTTACCGCTGCCCGATTCCCCCACGACGGCGACGGTCCTGCCGCGCCGAATCGAGACACTGATATCCTCAACCACTGTGCTCCCGGCGACGTAGCTGGCGGAGACGTGTGTACACTGCAACACCGCCTGCTCGGCGAGCTCTGGGGACAGCTGTGTGGCCCGGCTGCTGCGGCGCACGGACAAGAGTTGACGAGTATACTCCTCTTCGGGATGCGCCAGCATCGTTCGCGCATGGCCCTCTTCGACGAGGTCGCCATAGCGTAACACCATGATGCGGTCGGCCAACTGCGCCACCACGGCGAGATCGTGGCTGATGTAAATCGCGGCGGTGTTGTGATCTCTGACGATGTCTTTAATGGCCGCCAGCACCTCAATCTGTGTCGTCACATCCAGCGCGGTCGTGGGCTCATCAAAAATGATCAGATCCGGGCTACAGGCCATGGCCATCGCCACCATCGCCCGTTGCAATTGCCCGCCGGAAACCTGGTGTGGATAGCGATAGCCGATCTGATCGGGCTCCGGTAGATCCAGACGTTGATACATCGCTTTGGCGTTGCGCTCCGCCTCAGCGGCAGACAGAACACCGTGGTGGGCCGGCGTTTCGGCATATTGCCGGATGAGCCGATGGGACGGGTTAAAAGACGCCGCCGCGCTCTGCGCCACATAGGCAATGCGGGCGCCACGCAGCTTCCGTACGTCGTCCTCCGGTAATTGGGCAAGGTCCATGCCATCAAACAGGATGGAGCCCGAGACAATGCGGCAGCCGCCACGGCTATACCCCATCGCCGCTAGACCCAGGGTTGACTTTCCTGCCCCGGATTCGCCAATCAAGCCCAACACTTCGCCGCGATCGAGGTGCAGATCGATACTTTTCACGATGGGTTGCCATTGCTCATCGGCAAAGCCTTCGATCACCAACTGGTTCATGGTCAGTAGTCGTTCGGGCATTGTCAAAACCTTCAGCTCTCAGCTATTTTTTACTCAGGACACGGGGCGTCCTTGTCTTTCATTCCGCATTCCGCATTCCGCATTCCGCATTACTGTTCATCCCGTATGCCACTCGTTTTATGCAAAAACCAATCCACGACCAAATTGACCCCAATGGTCAATATCGCAATGGCAGCGGCCGGCAGCAGTGGCGTCAGAATCCCAAAGCTAATGGCGCCGGCGTTTTCGCGCACCATCGCGCCCCAATCCGCCGCCGGGGGTTGAATGCCGAGGCCGAGAAAGCTCAAGGCGCTGATAAATAAAAAGACAAAGCAGAAGCGTAGGCCGAATTCCGCCATCAAAGGCGCGAGGGTATTGGGAAAAATCTCACGCCGCATAATCCACCACAATCCTTCACCGCGCAGCCTGGCCACTTCCACATACTCCATCACGGTGACGTCCATCGCAACAGCGCGGGAGAGACGGAAGACGCGTGTGGAATCCAAGATGGCAATGACCATAATCAAGGTGACCACAGAGGTGCCTAGCACCGAGAGAAGCATGAGCGCGAAAATCAAAATGGGGATGGCCATGAGCACATCGACCATGCGGCTTAACACATTATCCATCCATCCGCCCATGACCGCAGCGAAAAATCCCGCCACGATGCCCATCATGAACGACAAGAGCGTCGTCACCAAGGCAATAGCAATGGTATTGCGGGCGCCGTAGAGCAAGCGGGTCAGCAAATCGCGGCCGATTTGGTCAGTACCTAACGGCGTTGGCCCCCCAAACGCCTCCCACACCTCGCCGACGATTTCCGTTTCCGTATACGGAGCGAGAAACGGGGCAAAGAGGGCGGCGCCAATGTAGATCGCGATAATACAGAGCCCAGCCTTGGCGCTAAACGACGCCTGTACGAGCTCTTTGATCATGACCATCCCCTCTTCCTATCTCTTCATTCCGCATTCCGCATTCCGCATTACCTCGGGTGCCGCAACCTCGGGTTACTGAGAATGGACAGCACATCCGCTGTCAGATTCAACAAGACATACACGGCCGCGAAAATCAGGGCTCCCGCCTGCACGACGGGCAAGTCGCGTGTGGACACCGCGTTCACAAATAATTGTCCCAAGCCGGGATAGGCAAAGACGACTTCTACCACCACGACCCCGACGACCAGAAAGGCTAAATTGATGACAATCACGTTGATGATAGGCGACAAGGCATTTGGCAAAGCGTGGTGCAGAATGATACGTGTTCTGGACAATCCCTTGAGATGGGCCATCTCAACATACGGGCTACTCAACAGATTAATAATCGCGGCCCGGGTCATCCGCATCATCTGGGCGGCTACCACCAGGGTCAGGGTCAGGGCTGGGAGGGCCACGGCATAGAGTTTGTTCCCCAACGACATGGACGGCGAGAGTTTTGCGATAGAGGGAAAGATGTCGAGTTGGACCGCGAACAAGGCGATCAAGATATAGGCGATGAAAAAGTCCGGGAAGGAGATCGCGCTCAACGTCGACATGGAAATGGTTTTATCGAACCAGGTGTTGCGATACAGCGCGGCCAGAATCCCCAGCAGCACCGCGAGAGGGACAGAGATCACCGCTGCGACCGTGGCCAGGAACAGGGTGTTGCCCAGGCGGCCGCCGATCAATTCGGCAATATCGCGCTGGTTCGCCAGTGACGTCCCCAGATCACCGCGCATAAACTTGCCTAGCCACTGCACATAGCGTGTCGGCGCAGGCTGATCCAGTCCCAGCTGCTGCCGGAACGCCGCCACGGTTTCCGGCGTGGCGGCCTGTCCCAGGATGGCCTCAGCCAGGTCGCCGGGCAACAATTCCATACCCAGAAAGATGATGAGAGAGATCACCCACAGGGTCAGGAGGCCAAACGCCAAGCGCTTGGCCACTAATGACACGAGGCCCATCGCTAACCTCTTGCTATGCCCACCACCAACGCTCGGCACACTTGTTGCCGTCCAATTCCCAGCTGCCCGAGAGGTCGCCAAAGCGCAGTTTGTCGTTGGCGGCAAACACGTCGGCGGCAAACATCGGAATGATCACGCCGCCTTCGTCGCTGACGATTTTCTGCATCTCGGCATACATCTCGCGACGCTTGTTATCGTCCAGCTCCGCCCGGGCGCCTTTCAGCAACTCATTAAAGCGCGTATGCTTGAAATGCGTATCATTCCAAGCCGCACCTGCCGCATAGGTGGTCGTAAACATCCAATCTGAGGTCGGACGACCACTCCAAAAGCACATACAAAAGGGTTTTTTCAACCACACGTTGTCCCAATACCCGTCGTTCGGCTCCCGTACGATCTCGACCTCAATCCCCGCCCGTGCGGCTTGTTCCTTGTACAGCACGGCCGTATCCACGGCGCCAGCGAACGCCGCATCGGCGGCGCTGAGCTTGATGGACAACTGACTGAGCCCGGCCTTCTTCAGGTGAAATTTGGCTTTCTCGGGGTCATACTCCCGCTGCGGCAAGCTCGTGGCATAGTAGCGCTGCGACCGCCCAATCGGGTGGTCATTGCCAAGGGAGCCATAGCCACGCAGAATCGTTTTTAACAGGGCTTCGCGGTCCACCGCATATTTCAGGGCCAGACGCACATCGTTGTTATCAAAAGGCGCCACATCGGTGTGCATCGGCATGGTGTAATGCTTCGTGCCGTTGGTTTGCAGGATCTGAATGCCTTTGGCGCGCTTGAGCAAGTGCACGGTTTTGAGTTCACACCGGTTCATGGCGTCGATTTCGCCGGTTTGCAGCGCATTGGTGCGCGCCGTGACGTCCGCAATACCCGTCATTTCCACTTCGTCGAAGTTCGCTCGTCCTTCTTTCCAATAATTCGGATTCCGCTTGGTGAGCGCTCGCACACCGGGGTCGAATTCTACCAAGGTATACCCGCCCGTGCCCACACCTTTGGCGAGATCCGCGCCAGCGGGCTGGATGGTCAGATGATAATCCGACACGATAAAGGGAAAGTCCGCACTGCCGGCCTGCAGGTCGAACACCACGACCTGTTTGCCGTCGGCGCGGATGTCCTTCACGCTTTCGAGCAGACTTTTCGCCGCGGATTTGGAGTCCTTCCCCCGGTGATGGTTGAACGACGCAATCACGTCTTCTGCCCCCAGGGTTTTGCCGTTATGGAATTCGACGCCTTGGCGCAGGTTGAACCGCCACGTGGCGGCATCCTTGGACGCCTCCCAGCTTTCCGCCAGCTCGGGTATCGGATGGCTCTTGGCGTCGATTTCAACTAGGTTATTGCGCAACTGGCCAAAAGACAGGTTCATGGCCATCGTGTCGGTAATCGTGGCCGGGTCCAGGGAGTCCGAGGTGGCGCCTCCAGCCACCCCGAGCCGCAGGCGCCCCCCTTTTTTCGGTGTGTCAGCCCACACGTTGCCGCTGGGCAGCAGGCCAGCTGTTGCCGATGCCAGCCCTAATGCTGAGGCGCGCGCGAGAAACTCACGGCGCGAGATACGGCCCTGTTGTAGCGCCTGTTCCAATTCGTGTAAGGTTGACATCCTAAGCTCCTTCCTTTCGCGCCTTTGTGGGCCGGAAAAAACAGCAGCATATGCCGTCTCGCCTCACAAAAGTTGGCACGATATATCATTATATCCGCATTGCCTGGCTTTTTATAGCAGACCAGCTGATGACAATCAATTGAAAACGAAAGCTAATGTACCTGAAGAGGCCACACCGGGGCACTTGAGCGCGTCATGCCGCGTGTCTCGACGGTCCACACGGCATGGGTACACGGCCAGCAGCGTCCTACATCCGGTCGCTGGTATCGAACACTTGCTTAAAAAAGTCATTGGCTTCTTTCTCTTTTCCTTTCTTGCATTCGTTATAGGCTTTAAGCGTCATTTCGTACAGTTCCGCCTTCTTTTCCGCTGGCGCCTTTTTTTTCGAGGAGATTTTGTCCTCGGCTTTGCGGAACATCGCACTGCAGTCCATTTTTTCTGCCGCCTGCACTGCCAGCACGCTGAGCAGCAAGCCGGCAACGGCTAGTCCGAGTAGGATTTTCACGTATGGCATTCCTCACTCCTTCATCCTTCGCTCCCACGCATGATATGGGAGACGTTCCGGACGCAGCGCGTCCTTGCCTAAAAAGCCATGGTCAAACCGTCGCGAGCACAGTAGGTCTGACAACATCTTCTGACGCCCCATGGGCATGATCCAAGTTCTGGCACAAGCGGGTTAGAGTGGTGCAGACGCCTTCCCCGCTGCGGCAGGGGAGGGCAGAGGCGGCTGCTTGGGTTGCGGCTGTGGCGCTTGCGGTGATGCCGTGGATGTCGCTGCACGCTGCCCGGGAAACCACTCGACTTGGCGCATCAGCGTGAACTCGCCGCTTGCACCTGTAAACAACCCCGGCCCCTCGGGAATTTCGCCAATGATTGGCGCTTCAAAGGGTTCATAATGCGCACACCCTGCCAGGAGCAGCACGAACCCGGCATACAGAAGCAGACGCTGCGGGCGCCATATGCGAGTACGTTGCCTCATCCCTCTTTCTCCCTCTGATTCCGCCTTGGCGCCTCGTTGCTGACATGGCGTTCCTGCGGATTGATGCGGCGGCGGTTGTCTAAGTACCGAAACAAAATGAATATCTATTTTTCCTCTGGAGAAATATATAAAGTTAATGATGTCAGGTACTTAAAATTTGACCCGCGCCCCGGTTAAGACGGCGAAGATATTATTCAAGTCCATTCCGTCCCGGTCGAGATCGTAGTTCCGCAATCCAATGTAGAGCTCCGTGCCGAAGGCATCGAGGTCTTGTACGAATCCTGCCCCCACACTCGTACCTTCGTCGTTATTTTGATCGAAATTTTCGCCCCGATAAAAATCGATGGCAAAACTGCTTGCCCCGATGGACCAGAACTCGCGGGTGAAGCCCAACTTGACGTAATAGAAAAACGGATCGTCTTGCGCATCTACATCTCGCTTTCCCCCTGCAAATGCCAGGTTGACCCCACTGCTATGCAACACCGAAAACGAGCCGTTGATCTGGTGATTGACTGGGTCGGGCCGCATGGAGTAGCCCACGGCCGCGGCTGCAGAGAAATCGCCAAACTTGCTGCCATAGCGCAGGGCCCAATCCCAGCGGTCGTCAGTCGCCCAGGAAAACGACCCCTTGAAGCCGTATAGGACGGGTGAGTCGAGGCGGATGCGGTCGTCCCGCCCCAGGCCGTCGAGGTTGTCGAATGCGTCGCACACCACCGTGTCGGTTAAGACATTGGTGACATCGTTGCGAAATTTGACACCGCCAGCCATGTCGCAAGGCCCCGAATAAATGATCAGGTCGGCGCCAGACAAGTCGACTTCGGAGGTCCCGTCAGAGGCCATGCTCCCCTGGCCCAGCGTCAGGCGGCCAAACTGCTTGCTGTCAAAATAGAGTTCCATTTTGCGCTCGCTAATGGCGTCGCCGTCGTCGCCGTTGGTGGTTTTATTGTCCTGGCTCACGTCGGCCGTGGAGTTCGATTCGAGCTGTATTTCGATCGTGGCGCCGACGGAGAAGTCATCATGATGCATATATTTTCCAATAATTCGGAAACGCGTCGACGAGAAGTCGCTATCCACATTAAAGAAGTCGCTGTCTTCGCCGTCGTACGTGTACAAGATGGCACGGTTGACCTGGCCGGACAACGATAGGGAAACATTGCGGTTGCCCGCTTCGATCGGGTTTTTCCCGGCAGCGGCTACGAGGCCGAGGTGGGCCGCGAGCATGAGCCCGATAACCCGAATGGCATTAAGTTAAGAATAAAGCTTTTATTACCAATGGATTAGGGCTCATGGCAGTTTGTC
>CBCXVS010000094.1:0-23926 GCA_965178525.1 uncultured bacterium
TGGACTTTTGAATTGGGCCAACCTGTTGATCTACTTAACCCTCCGCCTATTCTGCCAGGGGAACTTCGGCCTAGAAGATGTATCAGGACCCACCTCGGCGAAGTATTCGTCAAAGGTGAGGGTCACAGCCAGGCCGTCCTCGCTGACGTCGGCGACGACCGTTCCCTGGGGACAGCCCGTGCCGCCGTGGGTAATGTCGTCGCGGAAGTAGAGTTCATTGGGATCGGGAGCCTCGTCAGAGGCTTGGGCAAACCCTGCGGTTAGGCCTAACATGAGGCTCAAGATCAACATGCCTGCCAGACGTTTCCAGTGGCGTCGCGTTTGTTGTGGATGGTGCAAGAACATCAGACATCTCCTTTTGCTATAGTGTTCGGTGTGGCAGATAGACCACTACCTTAGACCCACACCACCGGACCCGGTCGTGGCCTGGCTCGGCTATGCTGCAGCCGCGTTATGGCGCTGCTGACCTGAGCACGGTATTCACATGTCTCTCACACGCGCTTTCTCTCGTTCCCCGGCGTGTTTGGCGGGCCTGCTGAGAAGGCGGTGCCGTCATGCGATCGTTATGTGTCATGTGATATCTCAGTGGGTAGGGAATTTTTTGTTCTTGTCTGCCAAGTAGGTATATCTATCTGAGAAATTGAGAGTTGTGTTAGGACGATGAGGAAACGCCAGTCCCGGGAACCTCATTGAGGGAACTCACATGTTTCAGTGTGGAGCATCATGAGCTGTGGATATGTCGCCAGAGCAGACCACAGTGATGGAGACACCTGACGCCGGTGGCTATGGCGCACCGAGCCAACGCCACCCGGACAAGATTCGCGAGGACCTGCAAAGTGGCAAATTCACCCCGGATTTTATCGCGGCGTAGTATGATGGTGACATGGGTAACGGAACCTTGAGGTCGCCATGATGTTGGGGAAGGGGTGAGGCATGAGGTTGGCGCGTTACGTTCTCTAGGCTACAACCAGTTGTTGAGCAACAAGAACGGCGACCAAAAGAATGGGTAGTGATAGCTGGCGTCCTGGAGCAGCGTCAACTGCACCCGTTGTAAGGCCACAGCCCGGGACACCGTGCGGTCTTGGAGTTGCCGATAAAACTCGGTCATGAGAAGCGCTGTGGCTTCATCCTGAATGCGCCACAGCGTGGCGAGCGCACTCCGGGCCCCAGCACGGATGGCCACGCCTGCCAAGCCGAGCGCCGCCTGCTCATCCCCCGCTGCGGTTTCACAAGCGCTCAAAGTCAATAATTCGAGGGGTTCGTCTCGAAACCGCAGACGCCGCACCAGTGCCTCCAGCCGCGGCAGGGTCAGCTTGTCGTCATAGGCGAGCAGGAACGATTGCGTCACATCACTGGCAAATTCGCCATGCGATGCGATATGCACGATGCCAAACTGTTCTTGTTGTAACGTCTTTTCGAGACGGTCGAGGCGAAAGTCCTGGTTCAAGAGAAACTGCCCGTCGTAGAGCGACTGAATCGCTTCCAGCTCGTCTTGTACCGCGGGTAAGGCGTCAAAGCCCTGCACCGATTCCGACAGTCCCACCGCTAGGACCTGCAAATTGTCCCGAGTGAGGGGACGCGGTTCGGTCAAATTCAAGCCCGGCGTCGTCGCCACAGCGTACTTTTGGACGAGGAACACATTCCCATCGTGCAGCGCCGCCATGGGAATAGTCCGCAGAGGGCCATCCGGGACAAAGACCAAGGTCTGGATGGAGAAGCGCTGCAAGTCGGACTCCAGAGGCCGGATCAGCCAATCATACAGCTGTTGCGCGGGCACGAGATAGGCTTGTGAAAAGCGGCGCTCCAGCGCCTGGCGGAATGCCCGCACGTTTTCGGTGAGCGTGGCCATGCCGACGGGCACGCTCACGCGCTTCAAGCCTGCGGGCAGACTGACCAGGAGTTCGGTGCGATCGGGCAGCAGGATGGGATCACGATGACCGCGTCTTGCGCCACGCTTTCCAGAGGCGTGGCGCTGAGCAGCCCGGCATCGATGCACTCGTCGCCAAAATACTCGCGCAACTCGGCCACTTTGAAGGCTTCGACGGTCTGCCGGGTTTCGTGTAGATAGGGCGCCGCTTCCGCTAACACGGCGGCGCGTTGCAGGAGCAGATCAACGAGTTCAAAATAGATCGCGCCCACCGTGTCGCGAAAGGATGTTCGGCGGCGGCCATACTGGGTCGACAGGGCGCCGCGAACCGTCTGCAACGTGCTGACGGCCCGGCGATAGGCGTCAATGGCGGCATCGCGCTGCCCCTGAGTGGCGAGCAGCCGTGCCGTCTGCCACTGCCACCGGAACTGGGATTCAGGGGCCCGCGCTTGCTGCGCCGCAAAGGCGGCTTTCCGGGTCCAGTTCAACGCCTCCTGGTCACGGTGTTCGGCCTCGCAGAGGGTTCCGAGATAGCCCCAGGCATATGAGGCAGCACGGAGATCGGCGCGAGCCTGCGCGCTGTTGGCTGCGTCCTTGAGGAGGGCGTGAAACGTCAGGGCAAGATTGATCAACACGAAGGGGTGGTCGGAGGCCGTCTGCCGGACGTTTTGCACATGCGACATAGCCGTGTCCAGGAG
The DNA here is from genome assembly GCA_965178525.1 of uncultured bacterium. GTDB lineage: Bacteria > Tectomicrobia > Entotheonellia > Entotheonellales > Entotheonellaceae > CBCXVS01. Next base: position 2,566 of record CBCXVS010000094.1, read on the forward strand.
TCTCTTGGCGTCGTGATACTGTTGCCGCTGCAACGCCGCCATCGCCGCATGGCTGAGTGCTTTCGCCGCCAGGAGCGGCTGTCCGGTCCGCTGTGCGTGCTGCGCGCTGTCGTGGTAGGCCGCCAGGGCATCCTGAGGGGCGTTTTGCACCATGAACAGGTTTCCAAGGTCGTTCCAGATGCCCGCCGCGAGTGGCTCCTGCGCTAGCGTACGCACGAGGTCGAGGGCTTGACGCAGATGCTGTTCCGCCGTCTCGGTGGCTCCGATGGCCAGGTACACATTGCCCAGGCGGCCCAAGATGGCGGCGCGCTGCACCGGGTCCGTGGCATGTTCAGTCTGCGCCAGGGCGGCATGGAGGTGTTGTAAAGCTTTCTGATACAAGCCATGCGCCTCATATGCCACGCCCGCGGTTCCATCTGCTGCGGGTAGCGCTGCAAAACTGCTGGGCAACACGCCTCCGGGTTCGATGGGCACGCCGTCGCGTCCACGCGCCACAAGCGTGCTGACATTGCCTTGCCGCAACCGCTGGGCGCAGCGCTGGCGCAACAATGCCGCCGCTTGTACAAAGTCCTGCGGCAGGGGCGCCACAACCCCGGTCAAACTGGTGACGGGGGCCTGAATATCCACGGTCCCACTTATCCCCGATACCGACGAGACATCAAGGTTACTCGCCGGGCCAAGGAGCGCCACCTCCCCATCGATGGTGATGGCACCACCATCCCCCTGCTGCGCCGTGGTCCGGATATTGCTTTGCTGCTGCGACACGACGAACGGTGCGCGAATGTCGATATTGCCCCCTGTCGTGCCGGGTCCTCCGCGGACGGAGCTTGCGATGGTACTGTCAATCAGAAGGATCAGGAAGTTGTCGGCCTGGAGCGTGATGTTGCCTCCCTGGGCTTGCGTCGCTTGCGTGGCCACGCCGCCGTTGTCTAAGCGAATCGTATTTCCGGCGCCGATGGTAATATTGCCCGCATCGCCTGACCCGTCACTGCTTGCTGAGACAGCACTCCCCCCAGAAATCACAACCGTGTCGGTGGCGCGGACCGTGACGTCGCCCCCTTGCCCTGAGCCTTCGGTCTCACTGTTGATTTGGGCCCCGTCTCTGAGTGTCACGCTGGCCGCGTTCACCACGATATTCCCTGCCGCTCCCGCTTCTGGCCCATCAGCTCGAGCACTAATGCCACTTGAGATGAAGGTCCTTCCATCCGATGCTACAGCACCGCCTATCAGCGTCACGCTGTCGGTGGCCCGCACGGTCACGCTGCCGCCTTGCCCTGGGCCTAAGGTATCGCTGCTGATCAAGGCCCCGCCCGAGAGGGTCAAAGAGGCTGTTTCTACCAGAACTGAACCTGCGTTACCGGCCCCCGCTTCCGTCCCCTGGGCTTGAGAACCAATGCCACTTGAGGCGAACCTGTCCGGTGTCATGATACCGCCTGCCAGCGTCACGGTGTCAGTAGCGTGTACCGTCACATCGCCGCCACGCCCTGGGCCACCGGTACTCGAGTTAATCTGCGCCCCGCCAGTGAGCATCACATTGGTCGCTTCCACCAGGACGTTTCCTGCTGAGCCGGCCCCCGCTTCCGTCTCTTGGGCTACAGCCAAAATAGCACTTGGGGAGAACGACCCATCCGGATCGATAAAACCGCCTGCCAACATCACCGCGTCGGTAGCGCGCACCGTCACACTGCCGCCGCGCCCTGGCTTTGAGCCCGCTGTACCCAAGGAGCTACTACTAATCCGAGCCCCGCCAGTGAGTGTCACGGTGGCGGCTTCCACGAGTATCGAACCTGCCACACCCGTCTCGGTAGCTGGAAATCTTTCTGGGGCATGAACGGTATCAGCAGAAATCTGACTTGCAAACATATTAAGGAAAGTGCCCTCCAGCGTCACGGTGTCGGTGGCGCGGACCGTTACATTGCCGCCTTGCCCTGGGCCAAAGGTACTCGTGTTAATCTGCGCTCCGGCGGTGAGGGTGGCATTGGCCGCGTGCACCATGACGTTTCCCGCATCGCCTGCCCCCGCTTGCCTCCCTTCGGCTAGAGCTACAATACGACTTGGGACGAAGCGTCCAGCCTGATCGGTAGCAGCACCTGTCAGCGTCACGGTGTCGGTGGCGCGGACCGTTACATTGCCGCCACGTCCTGGGCCAGAAGTACTCGAGTTAATCTGCGCCCCGCTGGTGAGCGTTACCTTGGCGGCGTGCACCGTGACGTTGCCGCCTGGTGTGGGGCTGAAGGTCCTAGTGCTGATCCGAGCCCCGTCGGCGAGCGTCACATGAGCTGCTTCCACCAAGACGTCTCCCGCTGCGCCCACTTCCGTCTCTCTGGCTTCAGCAACAATGTTACTTGCTACGAGCGTTACAGAGTCGGTAGTACGCACCGTGACGTTGCTACCTCGTCCTGTCCCAAAGGTGGCGCTGGTGATCAGAGCATTGCCCTCCAGCCTCACGGTAGCAGCATCCACAAGCACGTTTCCCGCTGCGCCCGCATCTTCCCCTCGAGTTCGAGTGCCAATGCTACTTGCTGCCAGCGTTACTGAGTCGGTGGCCTGCACCATCACGGTGCCGCCTGGCCCTGGACCCGAGGTGGTGCTGAGAATCAGGCTCCCGTCCGAGAGCCTCACGGTATCGGCTTCTACCAACACGGCGCCTGCATCGCCCGGTCCCGATGTTGCAGTAAGAACCAAGGAGGCGCCTGCCACTAGCATGGTGTCGGTCGCACGCACTGTCACGCGGCCTCCTCGCTTTGGTCCCTGAGTAATACTGACGATGCTAGCCCCATCTATGAGCGTGAGGCTGGCCGCATCTACCAGCACATCGCCCGCTGCACCTGCGGCATTCCCCTGGGCTAGAGTGCCAATATTACCTGCTGCCAGCGTCACGGTGTCGGTGGCGCGCACCGTCACCGCGCCGCCGTGTCCAGGCCCCTGAGTGATACTATTGATCTCGCTCCCATCCGAGAGCATGACACGGTTAGCTTCTACCAGCACGGCGCCCGCATCGCCCATCCCGAAGGCTTGCGTCACGATGCCACTTGGGGCGCTTCCATCAGGAGAGGTACCCTCTAGCCTCACGGCGCCCGCAGCGCGCACCGTCACGGGACCGCCGCGCCCTGGCCCTTGGGTGATGCTGCCAATCTGAGCCCCTCCCGTGAGCGTCATCGTCGTCGCGTCCACCACGACGCGACCGGCATGGCCCGCTGCGGATGTCGTGGATCCAATGGCCGCATCATCCATCTGCAAACTGCCCGCCGTTACCCGGACGGCCCCAGCGTCTCCGGCACCTATCGTGTTCGTGACGATGAATGCCTGATTGGCGAGGACGATTTCTTCCGCCACGTGAATGTCAATACCGATTTCGGCGCCATCCATGTTCCCCTGCGTATTAGCAAAAATGAGCGCGTTGTTAACTTGCATGCGGCCACTCCGGATGACTACGGTCCCCCCGGATGCACCGCTTGCGTCGATTTGTGCCTCTTCTACGACATCAATCCTTCCCAGACGGTCAAAAGATTCGACATCAAGACCCAGGGGCTGACCTGCAGCATCAAGGACAACCTCGCCCGCCGACGCCACGCTCGCGATGTTGATCCGGCCACTCGGCGACCTGAGCATGCCTCCGCGAATGGTGATGTCTCCCCCCACGATCGACATCGTTTGACGTGGCTGCACCTCAAGTGTACTGCCTCGGGTGGCAATCCCAGCAGGGTTGGCATGCAGAAACCCGAACGCTGCCGGTGGGGCCACAGTCAGCGCACCCGCTTCCCCAAGGCGGACCGAAAGTACGGCCCCATCCGCAAAGCGCAGAGAATCCGCTGTGCTCACGTGGAAGGAGCCCGTCACCCGCAGGGTGGCGTGGGGACCGAAGATCACTCCGGCGGGATTGAGCAGAAACAGATTGGCCCCATCGATGGTGGAGCGCAGGGCGCCATCGATATCCGATGCATGGCCCCCGGTGACCCGGCTGACAATATTTTCAATCGAGCTCGGGCCGTTGAAGCTGGCCGTATCATCCGTTCCAACACTGAAGCGATCAAAGCTATGGAACTGATTCGGTCCTCGAATTGTCCCGCCATCGATATTGTATACAGCGCCATCCTGGGTCACCGTGGTGCCGAGTGTGCCATCAGGGGTGATCGCGGTTGGCACCTGGGCCAGACTCGCCGTCAGCAGGAGACACAGCGACAGGAGGCCACGGATGAGCAGCCAATGGAGCCACCGGCACAACCTCGAAAGAGGGTCGGAAACCATAGCGAGTCCCCACTTACGCACTCTAGCGCCATGCAATCCAACTCGTCAGTGCCTGTCGAATATCCAGGACATCTTTGCCCAGAATACCGATAATGGTCCGCAGTTTGAGGACGAACCGCTTGGTCGTGCGCGATTCCCAGAAGCGCTCTTGCGCGGCTTGCTTCAGAAACGCCTTCATCCACGTGGCCGCGAGGTGGGGCGGAACGGCGGTCATATCCTGAAAGAGATATTCGCCGGCAAGGGGCACGTTTTGGCTCAGGGGTTTGAGGACCGACACCAGATAAGGACCGTCGCGATTGGTGCCGGGAACACCCCGCAGGAAAGCCCGGGCGCGGGCGTGATCATAGTGCGCCAGCACCCATTCAGGCGACACACGCGTCCCTTTCCCTGTAGGCGGTATCTCTTGCAGCGGGAGATACGTCACGTTGAGTTCGCGACGCGGAATGTATTGCTCGAGACTTGCGATCGCCGGAAACAGCTGCAAATAGGCGTCAATCATCGCCAGATAGCGCCTCTTGGCGTGTCGATCCGGAGGAGAGCCCAAGAGGACATAACTATAAAGCCCGTAGCCCTCGGTCTCGGTCTGACGCGGTCCCAGAAATGCTTGGCCCGTTTCACGTGAGATACCACTGCGTAAGGGGTTCCATATCAGAACCTGCACGGAGCAGTCGATGGCGCGGCGCGGCGAATGGCTGACCTGCACGGTGGCTGTGTAGACACCCGGTTTCACCCCGGCCAGATCCCAACTTGCCGTCGGACCCTGACCTGCTACGCGTCCGTCCACCGCGGTCCATGTATAATGCAGCGGCTGCTGCCGCGATGTCGTCACCCAGACCCGCATATGCGTCCGCGCTTTGTGTCCGTACCGCACTCTAAGATTTTCAGGACTACATGCCACGGCAAACGGCTCGGACGCCTCCGGCTGGGATGGACGCGCCTCGGATGACGCTGCCAACACAGGCAAAAGCGCCATATGCAGAGACACCGTCACCCCGATGACGCAACTCAGCAGGCAGGCTTGCCAAGACATGATCACTTTGCGCTCCTTCGTTTGCGCAGCCGAGACCAGCCCCATTTGCCACCGAGTATCATCGCTGCGCACAGCACGACGACGATTATCGTCTCATCTGGCCCCAAAGGCGCCACGGAATAGAGGAAAAGCCAGAGGGCCCATGCAGAGACCATGATGACACCGGCCATTGCAACCCAGGTCTTCACGGTTGCGGAGACGCTCACGTGCGGGGGGGATACACGGATGTGTGACGGACCTGCCGCAGTTTTCCCGGCGAGGCCTTCCGTCTGCTCAGCACGACCCGGCTGAATACCCAACGCTTGCAATGCCGCTAGAATGCGGGGCATTATGGCCACAACACCCTCTGTAGGAATGGGAATCGAGACGGCCGTGCCCACAGCTTGCCGCCACGCTTGCTGGCGAGTTTGAAACTCGATATGCGTCATGTCATGCAGGACGGGAATGAAGGGTTTACCACATTCATGGGCCCGTTCCACCTCCCGTGTCACCTGGCTCGACATCACCGCGTAGGAGGAGATCACCAGAACGACAGCTTGCGCTGTCTCGATGGCCTGGCCGGTTTGGAGCAGGTAGGAGATGCCGGGCAGGCTATCACGCGTATAATGCCATGTCTCGTACCCCACCACTGCAAGGCTGTGCGCGATTTGCTCAGCGATATCGGTATCCTGTACGACATAACTCAAAAAAATGTCACTCACAGCAAGTTACCTGAACCTAGGGCAACGACGCTGCGCGGCAACCCTCTACCAACTGATGAGAAAGCAGTAGCGCAGCAGTGACCGATACGACCCTCCTAAATCTATAGAACCAGGCAAAGATGGTAGCAGACCAACGCCATACACTCAAGCCTCCTCCGCATGTTTGATGATCTATGATTCTGCCCCGAACACGACTCCCGAGCGGCGCATTGAGGTGGCCATTCGCGACATGGCTACACATGTGCAGCGGGTTCATGGCCGTGATGCAGCCATGCGGGTACGTGGGGAGGACCTGTAGGTCATTTTGACTCGGATTCGGAGCCAGGAGCAGATCGGGATGAGGCCGCGCTTCAACACGCCAGCGAGCGCGTTCGCACCCATCCTGATCAGGGGGCGAAAAAGCCGGAAGGCCGGATCGAAGGGCGGGAGCAGACGCTGCGGCTCCGGCCCCGTTGGTCATCTAGGTGACGATGAACTCGGCTTTTCCTTCCAAGTGGATGACCTCATAAGTTTTCTCCGCACCCAGGCTCGGGCCGAAGATCGTCGTATGCGTGGTCGTCAAAATGCCGGCGAGTTTGACGGCAATCCCTTCATGCGGTTCCGGGACGCGCACAGGGGGCACAATCAGGGTGAACGTCACGGTGCGCAGATCCGGAATGGCTTCCAAGATCACCGTCACCAACTGTCCGAGTTCCGTGTCTTGGAAGCGGATGTCATCCGCGCCGAACCGACGCTGTTGCCCTGCGTCTTTATAGAATAAGCTCGGTCCTCCGAGGATACCTGAGGTCGCAAAATTGACTTGGACGTTCCGGCTTGAGAGTTCGTAGCTACTCGCGAGCGTCACTCCTCGCATTGCGACTGTGTCTCCCATCGTGATACTTTCCTTCCTTTACGCATAAGTACTGAGACAAAATTAAATTTATATCTTTCCTCTGGAGAAATATATAAAGATAATGATGCTCAGGCACTTAAAACTTTGGTGCTGTTTGTATGGTTTGCCACCACACCTGCGGTGCGGGTGCGCCGCCTACGCTTCTGCACGTATGGCTGGCGCCAGTGTGATGCGCGTGGCTTATGTACATCTCCGTGTGGCACGATACCCCGGAAATGTTTCAGTTTGATGTCGCATGGAGAGACTTCGTGTTTCAATTGTTTCAGTTGTTTCAACGGTTGCGCCGGCGTGCTTTCACCTCCGGAGGAAAAGGCTCCGGATTTTGTTTCGGTACGTAACCCATCACACCTGGCACAACGCCACGCGTTGTGTCATGCTGTACGGCCCAATCTGGCGTGATGGCACACGCTATTCGTTCAACGCTCCGCATCAAAGGAGAATGACAACATGCAACTGGGCCTCTTTACCATGCCGTCGCATCCACCGGAGTATAGCCTGTACGACGGGCACGAGTGGGATCTGCAAACGCTGCGCTGGGCCGATGAGCTGGGCTTTCGTGAAGCGTGGATCGGTGAACATCATGTGGCGCCCTGGGAGCCGCATCCATCGCCAGACCTGTTGATTGCCCAATCCTTGAAAGAAACCCACAACATCCGCCTCGGACCGGGTGGCTTTCTGCTGCCATACCACCGTCCGGCGGAGCTGGCGAATCGTGTGGCCATGCTCGACCATATGGCGCAAGGCCGGCTGAATTTCGGTGTGGCCGCAAGCGGTCTGCCCAGCGACTGGGCCATGTTCCATGTCGACGGCATGGCGGGACAAAATCGCGAGATGACGCGAGAGTCGTTGGAGATCATCCTGAAGCTGTGGACCGAAGATGAGCCTTTCGATTATGAGGGGAAATACTGGCAGGTGTCACAGCCCGATCTCATGTTCGAGACCCTGCGTCCCCACATCAAGCCCTTGCAAAAGCCCCATCCACCGATCGGTGTGGCCGGGCTGAACAAGAATTCGGAAACGTTGAAGATGGCTGGCGAGAAAGGCTTTCTCCCCATGAGCCTGAATCTCAATCCGGGCTATGTCGGGAGTCATTGGGAAGCGGTGGAAGAAGGGGCGCGGCGGGCCGGCCGTGTGGCCAACCGTGCCGATTGGCGGCTGGTGCGCGAGATTTTTGTGGCGGAGACGGATGACAAAGCCATGAAGTTGTGCGCCGGCAATATGATGGGCCGCATGATGCGCGAATATTTCTTGCCGCTGCTCGACAGTTTCGGCTTTAAGGAATTTTTGAAGCATGACCCGTCCGTGCCCGATGCCGATGTGACGGTCGACTACTGTGCGCGTCACAACTGGCTCGTAGGCTCGCCCAGCACCGTGGTGGAGCGCCTGGAGCAGGTCTATGACGAGGTGGGTGGATTTGGCACGATTCTGCTGTTCTGCTTCGACTACCGGGAGCAGCCCGAGGCGTGGCACCATTCCATGCAGCTCCTGGCCCAGGAAGTGATGCCGAAAGTCGCCCATCTGCAGCCGCAGCCGGGGACTGCCGTGGCGTGAAGAGGATTGAGGACGGAGGACGGAGGTGGTAGGGTGAGGCGAAGCTCCCACTCTAATCGTGAAATGAGTCAATCCTACGAGGATGCTCGTCATGGTTGGAACGCAAACGCCGATGCAGGAAGCGCCGGCGAGCTGCAAGACGGGGAATACATGCCCTGTGACCCGAGCCCGACGTTTCCTCTCGTATCTACCGCCATCATCAATCAATTCTTGCAACAGGCTGAAACCCAAGACGATACGACCTTCGTCCGGAGGTGGCGAGGATGGATACGGCAGCAGGCATCCTCAGAATCCGTGTAGATGAAAAACGTCTTTTACTCAGTCCTCAGTCCTTTTTTCATAGGAGGCGCTATGCCCGCCATAGAAGAACTCAAATCGGCCGCCCAGGCTGAGATTGACCGTCATGGGCCGGAATTGATTCAGGTTGCCCAAAACATCCTGGAGAATCCCGAACCGGGATTTCGAGAGTGGAAAACCTCGGCGTTGACCGCGCAAAAATTTCGTGATGTCGGCATTCCATTTCGGGACGGTATTGCCCTGACCGGCCTCAAGGGCATGCTGGACACGGGGAATGACGGTCCCACCGTGGGCGTCATCGGCGAGTTGGATTCGCTCAAGGTGCTCGGCCATCCCCATGCTGACCCCCAGACGTCCGCAGCGCACGCTTGCGGCCACCACTGTCAGGTGGCGATGATGCTCGGCGTTGGGATTGGGCTGCAGGCCGCCGGCGTACTCCGCAACCTCGCCGGCCGGGTGGCCTTTATGGCGACGCCGGCGGAGGAGTATATCGAGATTGAATACCGGGATGAGCTGCGCCGCCAGGGGGAACTCGAATTTCTCGGCGGCAAGCCGGAGTTTATCCGCGTTGGAGCCATGGATGATATTGATATGGCGATGATGACGCATACCTCTAGCGAGACGGAGTATGGCAAGATCGCTTACGGCGGCACCAACAACGGCATTGTGGCGAAGCATGTTCGCTTTGTGGGCAAAGCGGCCCATGCCGGCGGTGCGCCGCATGCGGGCATCAATGCGTTGAACGCGGCGATGATCGCCATGTCCGCCATTCACGCCCAGCGCGAGACCTACCGCGATCACGATACCATTCGCATCCATCCCATCGTGACGCAGGGCGGCGTGGCCGTGAGTTCCGTGCCCGCCGACGTCCGCATGGAAACCTTTGTCCGTGGCCGCAGTATCGAGGCGTTTTTGGATGCCAGCGCCAAAGTCGACCGCGCCCTGCGCGCTGGTGCCATGGCGGTGGGCGGCAGCGTCGAGATTACGACCTTGCCGGGTTACCTGCCAATCCAGAAAAACGCCACCATAATGGATCTGTACCGCGCCAACGCGGAGGCGCTGGTTGGGGCGCCGAACGTCACGGAGCTCGGCCATCGCACCGGCTCCACGGACATGGGCGACGTCTCGCAGCTCATGCCGGTCATCCATCCCTATGTGGTGGCCGCAAGCGGCGCCGGACACGGCATTGACTACCTCGTGCGGGATTACGAGTTGGCGGTCGTAACCGGGGCCAAGGCGATGGTCATGACCGTCATCGATCTGCTGGCGGAGGGAGCGGCGCGCGCCAACGCGATCAAGTCAAATTACATGGCCACGCTCACCAAGGATCAATATTTATCCTTGATGCGCAGTATGTTTGAAGAAGCCACTTATACGGAGTAAGACGATGGCAAGCATTGAGGAACTGAAGGCGAGTGTGCAAGCGGCGATCGATGCGCGCAGCACGTGGCTCATTGATATTGCCAGGACCATCTTGGATCATCCCGAGGCCGGCTTTCAGGAGGTGAAGACGGCGCAGTTAGTGAGCGACAAGTTGAACGAGATCGGTATTGCGCATGAGACGGGCCTGGCGCTGACCGGCATGAAGGGCTATATTCGCGGCGGCGCGCCCGGCCCCACCGTGGCGATCATCGGCGAGCTCGATTCTCTGCGCGTTCCCGGGCATCCCCACGCCGACCCGGAAACGGGCGCGGCGCACGCCTGCGGCCACAATTGTCAGATCGGCATGATGTTGGGCGCGGCCGTGGGTCTCAAGGCGCTGGAAGGGCAGGGCGAGCTGGCCGGCAATATCGCCCTGATGGCCGTGCCGGCGGAGGAATTCATTGATGTCGAATACCGCTGGCAGCTGCATCAGGAGGGCAAGTTGGGGCTGATGGCCGGGAAGCAAGAATTCATCCGGCTCGGCGCCTTTGATGATGTGGATATGGCCATGATGGTGCATACCGCCTCGGCCTCGGCCGAAGAGGGAAAATTTGCCGTGGGCGGCAGCAGCAATGGTCATGTGGTGAAATACATCCGGTTTACGGGCAAATCCGCCCATGCCGGCACGTCGCCGCACGACGGTGTCAACGCCCTGCAAGCTGCGGTGGTGGCGCTGAATGCGTTGAACACCCAGCGCGAAACCATGCGCTAATGAAGACGCCATTCGCCTGCATGGCATCCTGACCAGCGGTGGCGCCTCCGTCAACGCTGTGCCGGCGGATGTGCGCTACGAGGGCCGGGTACGAGGCCGCAATCCGGACGTCATTGCCGACGCCAATATCAAAATGGACTGCTGTCTGCGCGCTGGCGCACTGACCATGGGGGCGGCGGTCCATATCGTCACCATGCCGGGCTATTTGCCGATGATCAACAACCCGTCCATGTCCGCGTTGTTCCGAGACAATGCCGGGCAGCTTGTCGGGTCGAGCCATGTCGTCACGCATGCGCCCGACCGCAACCGTGGCGGCTCGACGGACATGGGGGATTTGAGCCACATCATGCCCGTGGTGCATCCGTACACCGTGGCGGCGACGGGCGGAGGCCATGGCGTTGATTATCTGATCGAGGACTATGTTCAGGCCGTGCTGCAGCCGGCCAAGGCGATGGCCATGACGGTGATTGATTTACTCGCGGGGCAGGCCGAAACGGCCAAATCCGTGCTCGCCGCCAGCTCGCCGCAGATGAGCAAACAGCAATATCTGGACCTGCAGGATTCCCGGCTGACAGAGGAACTTTACAAGGGCCGGTAGCCAGCGGCAGCGCATGGCCGAACTAACCTCCCTATAAAAATAGGCTTGTCATGGAGGGCATCTATATGTAATGTCAGACATGAAGGCCTCGTGACCAACGTAGACGGACCTGATGCCGGGTAGGGAGCAGGTGACGCATTACTAGCTTCTCGAACGTCGGATAGAGCCTGGGAAAAACAGGCAGGCCGGGAACAGAAGGAAGAAACCATGCCTACACGTGTACAGTTTTCGGATGAGATCGAACCTCTGGCGCAATTTATCGAAGAAACCGATCCCAATGACATCATCGACCAGACCTTGGCGAAGCTGCGTGGCGGTGTGCCGATTCGCACCATGCTCACCGCCTCGGCCCTGGCCGTGACCCGGTCCTCTGACCTCCCCCCGGGCCATCACGGCGGGCCCTTGCATCCGCTGGTGGGCCTGCATGCCTTGCGGCATCTGGTGGAGCGTTTAGACGGGGAAAATCGGTTCCTGCCGGTGTTGCAACATATCGCCCTCTCCAATAAGCACATCCACCATCCCGCTATGGGGCCGTATGCGCTCCTGGATTTCGAGCCCGTTGACGCCGGTGGCGTCGAGGCCACGAAGGAAGCCTTCCTCAACGCGGTCAACCGTGGCGAACTCAATATGGCCGATCATTATTTTCTCTGGCTCTGGGATAACGTGCCGCCAGTCGAAGCCCTCGACCTCCTGATGACGATTGCCATTCCCAAGAATGTCCTGGATGATCACTATTTCATCTTTCCGGCCTATACCTATCGCGCCATCGAGTGGCTGGGGCAGGAATATCTCCCCATCCTCATGCGGCCTGCCGTGCGCTATGTGTCGCGTTATCCCAAGGCGCCTGAAATTCCCGAGATCGATGCAATTATCGAGGCGTACGAGCTTATGACTCGCCCCCTGCGGCAGCAGAGCGGCGACGATGAAACGGCAACTATTGGCCGTGTGGGTGAAGCCATTGGGCAATGCAGCGTTTTTGCCGACATTCCGGTCATGCTCGGCAAGGCCATGGCCGAGGGGCTATCGCTAGAAGGGGCGGGAGAAGCCTTGTCCATTGGCGCCGCCGGCCTGTTTTTGCGCTCGCGCACCGGCAATCCGATGGATGTGCATCTCCACACCAGCGTGAATCTGCGCCGCTACCTGGTGCAACTGGATGGGTTGAGCCGGCGCAACAAGCTCCTGACGTTGCTGCTGTGGCATACCGGCCCCGAGGTACGCTCCACTCAGAATCGCCTGGAAGCCTCATCGCAGGCGGATGCCGACGCGGTGGTGGCCTTGCCGTATCGGACGCAGGATGAGCTGCTGGATGTGATCAGCGAGAGCATCTATCGACAGCCGCCGATTGACTGGGCCGGTGCGGCCAATCTCGGCCAAGTGCGGGCCGCGCCCGAGGTCAAAAGCGTGATTCATCTGGCCCAGCAATACGTCAACTCTGGCTACGACGCGACCGCCTTCGTTGCTCGCCTGGCTGAGATCGTCTGCCACGACAACTTCACGGAAATGCATGCCTTTAAGCATCATCAGGCCGTGGTGGAAGAGTTCTACGCGACGCGTGAGCCCTGGCACTGGAACCATCTCGTGGCCGGCGCCCAAGCCTCGGCTATTTCCTTCGGGAAGAATATGGAGGTCTACGAGGAGGCGATCGAACTGCTCCACGCCTAAGATCTGACCTTCCAATCCGCTGGGAGCCACGGCTGTGGCCGTGGCCTCCGGCTTTTAACTTCGATTACCTCCATCGCCAGCGTTCGATCACAACTCGATGCCTCCTTGCTCGATAGACGCCAACAGCTCCGGACGGCAAGTGCCAATGTCGACTAGGTTCATCTCGATGTCCGTATCGAGATCCATTATGGCGCCAATCGCCCTAAAGGTGTCTTTGGGTGAGATGCCCCAGGCTGCAATATCCACGTCAGACCACGGGGTAAAACCATGCTCACGAACCAGCGAACCAAACACCATGACCCGATTGGCTCCAAATTGTGTTTTGAGACATGCCGCTGCGCATCGCGCCATCTCCCAGGCGCGTTTCTGTCGCCGCATGAGTTCCTCCTGCTGCTCGCGTTGCTGCCGTTGACGCGCGGTGGCTCGATAGGTCGCCATCTCTTCCGAAGTGATTCTCGGTGCTGTTGCCATACCTGCTTCATCCATATCCACGTGGGCGGGATTGCGGTGAGCTACATCCCATCTCGATTTTTATTTCCTCCAATTTTTGCCCCAGTGATACTCGCAGTTGCCGAACGCTGGGCTTGAGCTGTGAGTGTAACGAGTCAGCTCGAAGCGCTGTTAGGCTAATGACTTCCTGAATAGCTACCGGTAGGCTTTTGTTGGTATCTCAAGGTAGAGATCCGGCTCTTCAGTCTTCTGGTGAATGGCGAAGAAATGTTGTTCGATCTTTTTGAGAACCGCTGCATCATAGTAAACCATGCCGCAATTACCGCATACTTCAACTGGCGTGTTGGGAACCAACAAATAATTTCCTTTATGACTGTAGAGGTACTCGATCCTCCGCTCTTCATACTCGTCGCTATCACAGAACGTGCATGTGACGTTTCTCATGGGTCCTCTCCTCGCGTCCAGGGATCAATAAATTTGGGCGGACCAGGAATATAGACAGTGATGAGAACGACTCTTTCTCCACGCCAACCACAGACTGCATGAATAGGTATAGCTCCTGAAAAACCCACGATCAAACAACTCTCACCACGCCCAGTGTTAGGGTAGTGCTCAAGTATCGCTCCGGCAAGCAGGGCCTCTTCAACCTGAGCCAAAGTTAATGCATCTGCTCTGCGCTCAAGGTCAGCGTGATGAGAATAAACGTACTCGTTAGCCTGAATCTTGGTGGTAATTTCTTCGATATCCATTACAGCACAACGTATTATTGAGCTGATGGCCATAGGTAATCACCTGTCTCCTCTTCTTCTATTCAGCCTGGGGACGACAGTTGTTTGCGCATGAAAACACGCGCATAACCAGCCTGGTAACCGCGATGCGTTTCAACCCAACCCGTGCGCGTATAGAGGGCAATATTTTCCGTCATCGTTTCGTGCGTGTAGAGCCGCAGCTCACGGTAGCCTTGGGACAACGCCTCGGCCTCGGCCAGTTCCAGCAATGCCCGGCCAACCCCACGGCCCTGATGATCCGGATGTACGGCAATGTTGTCCAGCAACAGATAGTCTGTTTCAGCCATGAGGACGAGTCCGCCGATAATCTGCTGCTCCGCTTCCGCCACCCAGACCTGATGACGGGCAATTTCCTCTGCATAGTCGGCAAGCATGGGCCCCGGAGGCTTCCCTATCCGTGGAATATAGTGGCGGTAGGCCGCGTCAACGCAGCTTGCCAACGCTGAGGCATCCGTCGGTTCAGCGCGTCGAAGTCTCCAATTGTTCATCGTCTCCCTTTGCAGATAAAAGCTCTATCACCTAGATGTCCATGTTGCACGGCGAAACAGCCTGGGAACGGGCGCGAGTGTCGCACACTCGACATTCGGGGCGTAGTCCTCCAGTGGCGCGCGGCCGGTACCTCTATTGATCCAAATACATCGAAAACCCATATCGCGAGCGGCGACAAGGTCGAGCTGCGGGCTGGCACAAATGTGGACTACGTCCTCACGCTCGCTTCACCGTTAATTCAATAAGCCTGTCGGCCCGGTCTTGCCGGTCGAGGTCGCGGCAGGTGGCGATGATATCGTCGAACTGTGCCGCCGGTATCGGTAGGCCGGGGATAATGTCTCGAATCCGGCGCGCCTCCTCGTTGAAGTCCCACATGAACTCGCGTCCGGTGGATTGTTTGGTGTAGCTTTTGCCATCCTTGGTGATGATCGTGATACGCGGACCGAAAAGCGTCATGTGGTGCGATGGGATGATCGTCACCCGCTGCATCAGGTCAAGTACCTCGGGTGGGTCGTCCACGCCCACCGGGTCGCCTCTGTTGCCCTTGAGAAGGGAGAGGCCGCGCTTGACGACGCCGTACGCGGTGTAGTAAGACGTGCTACCCGGCCTTGACACTAGGTCTTCCCTGCGGCTCGGGAACGCCGGGCTCGGATACTGCGTCTCGAGCCAGTTCACCACGGCCTCGACACGCTCTACGTCCTCATAGCGGATGTGATGGGCATCGCAGAGCTGCGCCGTGAACGTCGACGTGTGCGATGTTGTAGCCAGCCGTCGAGTAGATGCGGTAGAGCGTCTCCAGGAACAGCCATTCCTTCCCCAGATCGGCGGTCATCTTGTCTAGGCTGGTCTGGGTGTCGCCGACAAAGCTATAGGTGAGTAACCCCTTGTTATTGTCCGCGTAGGCGTGGTAGAAGCCGGCGTCGCCTTCGAGAACGGTTTCGCCGCCAACGTGCCCTTGCTGCGCCAGCGACACCGCCAGCATGGCATTGCGCACTGCGGCGCCCTCGCGTAGCGCCCGGCCACCGCTTCGAGCGCCTTCGAGGTTGCTGCTGGCGAGACTGGCGCAGAGCGCGATCGTGCTGTTCACCTGGTCCTCGGTGAAGTTCATCATCTTGGCGGCAGCGATCGCCGGGCCAAAGATGCCGAACACCGGACCGGCGTGGAAGCCGCGCGCCATCACCGTTGGAATGACGTCGGCGGCCATGCGCTCCATGACCTCATAGCCGGCGGCGAGGCCGGTGATAAAATCTCTTCCGGAGGCGCCCGCTATTTCCGCCGCGACGAAAGCGCCTGGCACAATGCTCGTGCCGGGGTGGGTGAGCATGCGGAAGGAGTCCAGCTTGCCGCCAGCCATCAGCATCTCCGAATTGGCAAAGGCGGCCCCGCCTCGCGTTACCTTGGCGCCGTGCACCATGATGGTCGCGCTGTTGCGCACACCGGCTTCTTCTTCGACGATGAGCTTCACGGCCTGCTCGCCGCCTGATTCCTGGGCGCCGAGGAGCACGGACGCCAGACCATGGAGCGTGACGCCTTTGGCGCGATCGACCACCTCCGCCGGGAGATCGTCATAGCGCAGCCCCACAACCCACTGCGCGAGCTGTCGGCTGAGAGATACCATCATTTCCACCTCCTGTGCTCATGGTTTCCTCTGTCGCCCTGCCGATTTTGACCGCCTGGCAGAGCGCCTCTGATCCATCACGCATGGCTGGCCGCCTCGGGCACAAAATCCTCGTCAAGCACCCGAGCAATATCATAAGGGCACTCGGCAGGAAACGTACTGAGAGGCAGCCCCGTCTGTTTCGCGGCCTAGCGCCGTGCCCGCTGGTAGCAGGCGTCAAGTTGCTCCATTGGGTACTGCCTGAGGCTGGGGCTATCTTCGATCTTGCGCTCAATCTGATTGCGTGCGTCGGTGATCGAATCCAGCTAGCTGTCGGTGCGGCGCTGGGGTTGGAACGCCCACTTGAGCAAATGCAGAAGCACGCGGTCCAATTGGCTTTTGATCGCACTGCGCTCGCTCTTGCCTAAGTCTTCCACCTCCTCGATGAGCGGCTCCAGGTCAAGCTTGTCCCAGCGGCGCTGGCGTAGGAGCTGGGCCGTGTGTTGCGTCCAGGCGTTAAAGTCGTCGTCGTAGCGAGGGATGGTCATGGTTTATCTCTGAAGCGGAAGCGCTCAATCCGAAAGGGTTGCAGCAGGTCGATCCGGGCTCCCTCGACAATCTCAATGGCGGCGAATTCACCGATGATCGGCGTCAGGGTCACGCCGCTATGGGTGGTCGCCACATACAGGTTTGGTATGGTGGGCGCGAACCCAATGATGGGTTCGCCATCCCGGGGAATGGGGCGGCGCCCGCGTCGAATTTCCTTGAGCGTCACGCCTTGCAGCGCCGGCAAGACCGCTCCGGCATCCGCGATAATCTGCGCCACTTCGTCATCCGTTTGCCCGCGGTCCCCCTCTTGTTTATTGTCCAGTGCACCCCCCTGAATCATGACGGCGCCATCGGCAAACTGGCGAAAGTTGACGAGTGGCTGCCGATCTCTGGGGGAATGCAACAAGGCAACCGTCTTGAAGAGCGGCGGGATCGGCTCTGTCAGAATGGTGGCGCCAAAGGTATGATAGAGTGGCAGCTCCACACCGGCCAAACCGGCGAGAGACGGCATGTCCGCACCGCCCGCCAGCACGGCGACATCGCAGGGAATGGCCTCGTCACCCAGGTGCACGGCCTCAATCATCGTCTCACCCGAGCCGGACCGGCCGCGCTGCAGAGCCGTGACGGGCGCCTGCGTCCGGAGTTCCGCCCCCCGCTCGGTGGCGGTATGGATGCACGCCTGCACCACCTGCCCCGTATTGACGTGGCCGTCAATACTCGTATAGGAAGCCGCCGTCATGTGATCGGCCCGCAGATCCGGCTCCAACAGGCTCAGCTCATCGGCATCGATCAGACGTGTCGGATAGCCCCATGCTTGCAGGCTCCGCGCCCGGGCCGCGAGTTCCGCCGCACCTGCCGGCGTCACCGCCCAGCGCAATTCGCCGCCCCATGTGAGGTCGATAGGGCCTCCCAGGCGCCGGACAAAGCGCTCCCACATATCGATCGAGCGGCGGTTGAAATCATGGTAATGAAAGGGGGTTTTGCCGTAGGCATTGAGCCAGGCAAACGAGACCCGCGACGTCCCTTGTCCGGGTTCTGCGGCATCGACAAGGGTCACCTGAGCGCCGTGCAGGGTCAGGTGGAAGGCGATCGAGGCGCCCAGAATACCCGCCCCGACGACCACAACATGAGGTTTAGGTTTCATTTCCTGCGCATCCCCTTCGTATAGACTTTGCCCTGGATTATCTTATGCGCCGGACGGTGTCCGATCATTTGGAATCGGGCAAATGCCTGTTGACACTGCGGGCATTTTAAATCCCCGGCTGTGCAATCCTCGACAATGCGCTCGACCAGGCATTTGACTAAGCCGCCCCGGCCGCCTTTATGATACTTGTACAGCAGCGTTTGGCATTTGGCGCAGTATATAGAGATGGTCCGGACATGGCGTTTTGCCACGGTTGAGCGCTTTCCCGATTTAACGTTTGCCCTGATGTCATCTTCCCCCGTCAAGGTTGCCGCAAAGGCGGCGGCACGCCTTATGATAGCATGTGTGCGCCAGGAGAGCTTGGGAATCGATATGATGCTGGCGCTGGCTGGGTTTTAGCAGTATCATGGCCTCCACCTATGATGCACGTCCATGAACCGGAGGGAATGATCCATGAAGCTCCTCGTCCTTTCTGGAGGCCGGCACCCGTATGCGGAATCCTCACCAATCCTTGGCGATTTTCTCAGCGCCGCCGGTCATGAGGTGACCCTGACCGAAGATGCCTCGATTTTAGCCCATGCCGATGACATGCGCGCGTACGATGCCCTGGTCTTCAATACGCGCCGGGAAAATCTTCCCGATTTTGGCGACCTCGCTCTGTCCGAGGCCGAACAAGACGGCATGAAAGCCTTCATCCGCGCTGGCAAGGGCTTTGTCTGTCTCCACATTGCCACGGCTGTGCCCAACACCTGGTCTGAATATCATGAGATTACCGGAGGCGGCTGGATCACGGGCAAGAGTTTTCATCCGCCCTATGGGGCGTTCACCGTCACCGTGAGCGATCCAACCCATCCGGGCGTCCGGGGTGTCTCGGATTTCACCATCCATGACGAACTCTACATGGGCCTGGCGTTCAAAGCGGACAATGAGGTTTTCATCACGGCTGACGCCGCCGATGGCACCCATCCCTGGGGACCGGAGCGAAAGCCGACGCTCATGCCAGCCGGGACCTTCCCGCTTGGGTGGACCCGTCAATACGGTGCGGGCAAGGTCTTTGTCCTGCTACTCGGACACGATGGGCAGAGCTTTCAGACACCGGCGTTTCAGCAGATCGTGCTGAATGGCGTTGACTGGGCCACGGCGGGGTGAGCTTCGGATCGTGGCGCGTTACCGTGGCATGGATGACCATAACGCCCTGCTCCGGGAGGCGCCAAGACGCGCCATCGCGATGGGTTGTCCCTCTCTGATCGTTCTCGTCTCCCGTATCGGGCGCCGCTAAGTGAGCTAGCGGATCAGGGATTGTTCCTTGAGAATCGTCAGCAGCGCCTCCGTGAAACGTGGCGCCTCGTCGGGGTCGATATGGGCATGGTCCGTACTGCGATATCCCTGGAGTTGCGGGTAGTCCTCGAAGTGGATGGCGTGGCCCACCGCAGCATCTACTAGCCGTGTCCAGTAACTCGTACGTGGGTAATAGCGGTTTTCGGAGTCCCGAACCGCTCCAAGCGTACTGGTTCGGACAAAGACGACTTCACCCCCTCGAGAGCGGATCTGCTTGACATATCGAGCGAATTCTTGGCCCAATTCGGTCACTTGAGCCGGATCAATACGCTTCATGGTTTCAGGGATTCTCGCGCGGCTCTCCCTGAACCTGGGGATGTCCACTCCCGTGTAATCCATCATTTGCGTCCGCTCAGGTGTGACCCACCAAAACGTTGGAGTCGGCCATTCTCTTTTCAGAAGTTTGGTCAGGACATGTTTTGGCGTGACTTCTCCGCTAACCAAGACAAACCAATTCTGTAGCCACTGCGTCAGAGCCGCATCCCAGTCCAGAAACAGAGCGCGATCCAGCTTCGCGGCGGATTGCTGGTCGGCCGCAATGCGCTCGACCCAACGGTCGACGCGGCGTTTCTTTGTGACGGGGGCGAAGGCGACCCAAGGGGTGATGTCGACAACCGCAGTCCCTCTAAACTCGGTATGTTCCGCCAGAAATCGCAAAATGGGCAGCGGGTCGCTACCGGAGATGCCAAGCTGCGCGGGTTTTAGGTGGGGGAATTGTGCCCGTACGGTAGGCAGGTCTACCGCCTGCATGATGCGCGAGGCCCCCAGGAACGCGATGGCGTTTTCTCCGGAACGAGCCATCTGCACGTGTGCTTGACGCCAGAGTTTGTAGCTGTCATGAAGCTTGGGTCGGAAACCCTGAGCTCTCCAGAAGACCTCCCAACCCGTTAGAACCGTGATCACAACGAGGATGACTTGCAGATAGGTGCGTCCCCATTGGCGTCCGCTCAGGCGGGTGCTGACATCAGAATTAGAAGTAGATGAAGCCACGATTCTCTCCATGGGTCAACAACATGACTAACACCATTGCGGCAAGCGCCGATACCACGAGCCATTCAGGGATATTCTCGAGCGCCTGTTCCCAGCTGATATCCCGGAAAAGCCACTGCGTCAGCATGAGTAGTGTGGTGGCGGCGCCTGCCGCTAACATGGCAAGCGTTACGCCGGAGCCAGACCACGCTCCTAGACCGAACATCTGAGTCAGCAAAGTCGAGGCGGATTGGAAGTCTTGAGCACGGAAGAGGACCCAGGTCAGGCAAATCAAGAGAAAGGTTAAGAGCGCTAGACCAAATTGCGCCAATGGATGGGTCCAGACGCGATAGTGTCCCAGGATCTTTTTCACCCCGACCTCTCCGGCCAGGTAGAGGCCATGTAGTCCTCCCCATGCGACGAAGTGCCAGGCGGCGCCGTGCCAGAGACCGCCGACGAGCATCGTCATCATCAGATTCCGATACCTAGAGAAGGCTCTAGCCCGATTTCCACCCATGGGGATGTAGAGGTAGTCGCGTAGCCAGGAGGATAGCGAGATATGCCAGTGGCGCCAGAAGTCGGAAAAGCCAACGGCCCCGTATGGGCGACGAAAATTGTCCGGCAACACGAAGCTCAAGCAGAGTGCTACGCCAATGCCACAGAGAGAATACCCGCCAAAGTCGAAGAAAATCTGCCCCGCAAAGGCGAATGTTCCCAGCCAAGCTTCACTGAATCCTGCTAAAGCGGGCGCGGTATAAACCTGGTCAGCGACGGGTGCGAGGATCTCGTCTGCCAGGATGCGCTTCTGAAAGAGGCCGATCGTCAGAAGCATCATTCCCCACCCTAACCCGAAGTTCCCCTGGCAGAATAGGCGGAGGGTTAAGTAGATCAACAGGTTGGCCCAATTCAAAAGTCCATTTACAT
>CBCXVS010000095.1:0-9028 GCA_965178525.1 uncultured bacterium
CCTCATGACAAAACCCCCTTATGTGTTGCGTCAACCGTTGACACGACATGCAGTTAGAGCTTCACTTAAGGCCATTCCCGACGAACCGTACATCACCGCTCCGTCGCCGAGGCTGCACACCACCGGACGGTCCGGCGCGCCCAGCTGCGTCCCGATAGACGCCCCGACGCCATAGCCCAACGAGCCCCCGAAGGTCCGGACTAGCCGCCACTGTCCTTTGCTGAAGCCGAACGGCATGTAATGATCGGCAGCGCGGAAATTCTCCGAGACAATAATCGTCTCTTCCGGCAATACTTGAGTCGCCACGTGGGCCAGGTAGTTCGGGTGAATGGGTTTTTCGCCCGCCAGGCTGCCCGCCTCGTCCTGCAGCTGTTTCACCCGCCACTCGCCCTGCTCCTTGAGCTGTGAGGCGCGGCGCTGTACCTGTGGTTGGCGGCTGTGGGCGTCCTGACACAGGGCGTTGAGCGCCCGTAGCGTATGGCGCACATTGCCCCAGACCGCGACATCCAGCGGGAAGGTGTTGCCCAGGAGACCCGGGTCATGGCCCACCGCCATAATGGTACCGGTGTTTTGGAAGCGGAGATCTTGAGCATTGCCCCGGGAGCTTTGGCAATACCCAACGCAAAACACCACGTCATACGCTTCTTCGGACACATTCTCCACCGGCCCGACGTAATTGGGATGGTGCGGCGGAAAGCTGCCATAGTCAAAAATGCCCGTCGCAACCGGCAGGCCGAGGCGTTCAGAGAGATCGAGGATCTCTTGTTCCGCCTGCGCCGCCCGGATGTCCGGCCCGCACACGAGCAAGGGTTTATCGGCATTGAGCAAGGCGTCAAAAATGGTATGAATCACCCCCTCGTCCGGTACTTCCCCCATCTGCAACCCATGGTCAGCCTTAATAAAACCTTTGACATCCTTCTCTTCCAGCGCGTCGCTGGTATACGCGATATAGACCGGCCCGGTGGGATACGCCATGGCGTCTTTGAAGGCGCGTCACGTCACAGTAGGAATCCCACGGGCATCCCACACTTCCCACCGCTTTTTGGTAATGCCTTCCACCGTCTCAAGCTGCGAAAAACCTGAGGAGGCGCCCAGCGTGTTGTGATCACCGAACGAGCCGGCGTCCCGCATGGCCGCCGTGACCACCATGGGGGTGCCGTCGAAAAAGGCGTTCTGCATTTGCCCGGAGCCCTGCCGGGTGCCCGCCGCGAGGTGGACGTTGACAAAGGCCGGCTGATTCGTGATCTTGCCGTAGCCATCGGCGGCAGCCAGCACGAGTGGCTCCATCAGCAGCAGAATCGGCTGCACCCCCGGCACAGCGAGCAAGGCATTAAAAAAGCAGGCCTCTGCACTGCCGGTATTGGTGAAGGCATACTCCACCCCTTGGGCCAATAATTGATGGACGAGCAGTTCGCCCCCAGTCCCTACGACCTCTTTCTGTTCCATACTCTCTATCCTCACTTGCGCATGTCACGTTGCCAGCTGGTGGCGGGCCCGCGGGCCAACCCTGATGACTATTACTTTATCGCTGTTCTGCAGAGGGGTCAACGGCAGGGAGCAGTGTGGCCGTGGGGTGACGTGTATTCTCCTATTCCTCATGACAAGAATTATCGTTATAATAGGGAGCGAAGGAGGGAAGGTACGCATTGGCGCCACGCAATCCCTATGAAACCGCCAAGGCGGGAGGCCGGCATAGCTCCTTCTATCAGCTCTATGCACAGCGGCGTCGCGAGGAAATCCGGCGGGGAATTCGTTCTCTAGAGCGGCGTATTCAGGAACACAGAAATAAAATCAATGCTCCGGAACAATATGTCGTCGACTTTGCCCAACTCGATCCAAGACAACAACGTGCGCTCATCGCGTATAAATGGCTCGCAGACATCCATCGATTGCAAGAACAAAAAGCGATTCTTGAGGGGATATTACTGGAGAGACGGTCATGAAACACACTGAACTGATTGCATTTTTACAAGATCTGGCGCCCTTGGTGCAGGAAAAATACAACACCACCCTCGGATCGCGTCAGGCTGATGAAAGCGAAGCAGACTACCAGTTCAGGAACGGCCAGAATTTTGCTTATTACGATGTCTTGGATCTCATCCAAGCCCAATTATTGACGTTTGATGTTCCTATAAAGGCGTTGCCATCTATCGTCCCGGAGTTGGGTCAACCTCACGAGTAGTTGTCGTTGCCGCCGCTCGTGCATATCAGCATCAAAGAGGAGAATACACGATATGACGCAGCCTACAAACCCTGTTGCCGCCAGACTCGATGCGCTTTGTCAGGCCCTGACTGACCATCACGTGGATGCCTATCTGGTCCCCTCTTCCGATGCGCATCTCAATGAATATGTGTGCGCCTACCAACGCCGGCGGCAAGCCATGAGCGGCTTTTCCGGCTCTGCCGGGGACGTCCTTATTACGCTCGCGGGCAGCCATCTCTTTGTCGACTCCCGCTATCACTTACAGGCGGAACAGGACGTCGACACCTCACGCTTCCGGGTACATAAAGTCGGCCTCGCAGATGCCTATACCTTGACCGGCTGGTTGACGGAAATGGAAAAGCAGCAAGGCAGCATCCGCATTGGCTTCGATCCCTTTGTCATGTCGATGGACGCCCATGCCACGTATGCCCGCGCCCTGCACGCGGCCGATTCGGCCCTGGTGCCCATCACACCGAATCTGGTGGATGCGGTCTGGGAAGAGCAACCTCCTGCACCGGCACAGCCGATTTACGCCTTGCCGGCGGACGTGACTGGGCGCACTGTGGCCGAAAAGTTGACGGAGGTGCGGCAGCAGATGGAAGACGCCGGCGCGGATGTCTTGATCCTCACCAAGCTGGACGAAATCGCCTGGATCACCAACCTGCGTGGCAGCGATGTCGCCTACAACCCGGTCTTCGAAGCCTACCTGCTGCTTGAACGGGAGCGCGCCACCTGCTTTACCCGAGTCATGCCGGAGCCAGACGTGCAAGACGCGCTGGCGTCTCATATCACCTTTCAGCCTTATGAGACGTATGCTGACGCCGTACGCGAACTTGGCGCGGCGCCGAACCTGACGGTTTGGCTCGATGCGGACGGGAGCACCATGGGTACGCGCCTCTTGTTGCCGGAAGGCTGTCAGGTCTTGGAGACACGCAATCCGGTGGTCTTGGCCAAAGCCGCCAAGAACGCTGCAGAGATTGCCAGTAGCCGCAATGCCCACTACCATGCGGCAGCGGCGAAAATCCGTAGCCTGGCACGGCTCGACCGTATGATTGCCGCCGGGCAGACCGTGAGCGAACGGGCCTATGCCGAGATGCTGCACGAGGAATATTCCAGCGAGACGGGGTTTCGAGATCTGAGTTTCACGACCATCGCGGCCGCTGGCCCCAATGGCGCCATTGTGCACTACAGTGAGGCCAGCCCTGAGGTGGCGTTGCGTGACGGAGAGTTGTTCCTGGTTGATTCCGGCGCCCAAGTCCTCGGCGGTACGACCGACGATACGCGCACCGTGAGCATCGGCGCCCCGACGGCACGCCAACGGCGTCTCTATACCCTGGTGCTCCGGTGTCACATCCGCCTGGCGCAGCAAAAATTCCCCGAGGGGACAACGGGCCTGGTGCTCGATACCCTGACCCGCTCGCTCTTGTGGAACGCCGGTCTCGATTACGGTCATGGCACGGGACATGGGGTTGGCGCTTTTCTCAACGTGCACGAAGGCCCGCAGCGTCTGGGTCCGCGCGGCAGCGACGAGCCCTTGCAGCCCGGTATGATTGTGTCCAATGAGCCGGGGTATTACGAAGAGGGATGGGGTGGCATTCGTATCGAGAATCTCTATGTCATCATGCCGGACGATGACATGCCGCCGCACCCGAGCGGTAAAGGCTGGCTGCGCATGGAGCCGTTAACCCTGATCCCGTTTGACAACCGCCTCATTGACATGACGCAACTGAGCGATGACGAGCGCGCCTGGTTGGCCGGGTACTACGAGCAGGTGTGGGACACGATTTCGCCGGTGCTCGACGGCGAGGATCGCGAATGGCTCCGGGAAGCTTGCACGTTTTAGCTGTCAGCTATCAGCTGTCAGCTGTCAGCTAAAAAATGAAAAAGAAAAAAGAGGTTTGGGGAAACCCTTGTGCTGAAAACAACCGGTCGAGTCCTATGTTGGCAAGGAAGTTTTCATGGCTTTTCGCTGACAGCTGACAGCTGATAGCTGATAGCTTTTCACTCAGGAGATCGCGGATGAAAATACGCATTGGGGTGGGATTTTCGGGCTGGCCGTTTGAACGGACCCAAGATTTTTGGGATTTCGTCGATTTGGTGGAAGAAAGCGGCCTGGATTCCATCTGGCTCAACGACCGCATCCGCAATCCCTCGCCGGCGCTTGAACCGATTACGGCCCTGGCCATGATCGCTGGCCGCACGGAACATATTAAATTCGGCATGAGTGTAACGGTTTTACCGGTGCGCGATCCGATCGTGCTGGCCAAAGAGTTGGCCACCATCGATTTCCTTAGCCAGGGCCGTATGTTGCCGGCCTTTGGCTTGGGCGTTCCCAATGAAGCAGAATGGCGAGCCGTGGGCAGGACGCCCAAACATCGCGGCCCCATGACGGATGAGGCGGTCGTGCTCATGCGGCGGTTGTGGCAGGAAGAGGCCGTCACCCATGCCGGGCCATTTTACCCACGCATGAGTTGACCATTCAACCCAAACCGGTCCAGGAGCCGCTGCCCGTCTGGTTTGGCGGGCGCACAGCTCCGCCTATAAACGCGTGGCGCGCCTGGGCGACGGCTTTCTGGGAGCGTATCAGACGCCTGCGGATGCGGCGCAAGCTGTGTGTGCGATTCGGCAGGCCGCCGAGACCTACCAACGCCAAGTGCCTGAGGACCACTACGGCACGATTATTCCCTTCCATTTCGGCGACGCGGATATTAGCCAGGAGATCGACACCATGCAGCGGCGTGTCAATCCGCGTGCACCTTTTGAGGCGTATGCCGCTTGGCGTACACCGGATGCCATACTGCGGCGTATTGATGACTACGTTGCTGTGGGGATGAGCAAATTTGTCTTGCGTCCGATGGTTTCCGGCCCAGCGCTGTACGAGCAATTTGTCCGCTTGGCGGAAGTCGTAGTTCCACACTATCACACCTGAGAACGCCTGTAGCATGCGGATGAGCAACCCGACATTCATATGAGGAATCAAAACGGATGCGCCACGGGGCTGAGGGCGAACGCCGGGGCATCTAACGGACACCATCTCGGCCTGCAGCGCTTCCACCGCCGCAAGGTCTTTGGCGACCTGATCCTGCACGTGGCGCGCCACATCCCCGGCCCGCTCCTGCTGCTCAGCCACGGCGGCTGAGCCATCGACGCCCGGGCCGATCATCCGGCTTGAATAAACTCGACCCAGTTGCCGTCGGGGTCTTCGACCATACCGATGACGACACCGGGACGCACCTCCGTACGAGGCCATACGACCTTCTGGCCGGCCGCTTCGACCGCACGGAGAACCTCATCTAAGTTCTCGATCGTCATCGTCCAGTAGCGATACCCCGTTCCGCCCGGAATACCGCCGGGGGCGGGAGGCGCATTCGGATCTTTGACCGGGACAACGATCTTGATCAGACTCTTGCCGAACGACAGACGGTGCATCACCTGGATGCCGACGTGCTCCATGGAGATATCGCCTTCATGCTCAAAGCCGAGCACATCGCGATAGAAGTTCAGCATCGCATCGCCGTTCGTGGTGACGATACCCAGATCAATCGCGTCTTTCGCAACCTTCACGCCCATTGGCACTCCCTCCGGTTGAGACTAAAACGATGGCAAACGATGATGACGCATCAACGCGGCGTGTGATCCGCCAAAAAGCTTTCGACGGCCTTCTTCGCCGCCGGTTGATGCTCGGGCTCTTTCCACTTTTCGATCAGTGTGGCATTGGGCGCCAGCGCCGCAATTTCTCGTGATGTGGATTCCGGATGGTAGAGATCGGTACCCAGCAACACCAACAGGGGCGTATCACACTTGGCCACAAACTCGCGTGAGACATTGAAGAGAAAATCCCCGCTGTACATGGACGCTCTGAAGGATTCCCAGTCTGCCTCGCTCACCTCAGGACGCTTGGGCTTGAGTTCATCCGCCCAACTGTTAAACATCTCGAAAAACGCCTCGCGGTTGTTGTCCAGACCAATCGTCTGAAACAACACTGCCGACGCCACGCGTTGCGGCGCGGCTTGGATCAGCCCCATGATGTACGGGCCGCCAATGCACATCCCCGCCACATGGAATTGATCGACGCCCAGATAATCGAGCAAAGCGAGCTGGTCTTCCGTATAGACGTGCCAGCTATCGGTGGCGCGGATGGGCGCCACCGAACTTCCAGCATTGCGTTGATCCATGGCGATGACGCGATAGGTCGGCGCCAGTTGCTCAATCGGATTCCACGACGTTCCCGCCCAAAATGACACCGCCGAGCGCATCCCTCCCGGCGCGATGAGCAAGACCGGGAAGCCCCCGCCATGCTCTTCATAGTACAGTTGGATATCACCGCGTTCGAATATCGGCATGTCGGTTTCTCTCCCTCATGGTTGTTCGTTCCGACGAGCTGGCGAGGCCACGTTATCATACCCGTTCAAGCACCACCACCAGAATTTCACGGGCTGCATGTGGAGCTTGAGATAGTATGCATTCCGTGCTATCGTGTCACGATGATTCAGTCCTTCAAGAACGCAGGCACAGAGGATATCTTCAACGGGCGGAGAACGCAGGCAGCCCGACGAACATGCCCCCAATCATTGTGGAAGATTGCCGCCCGCAACCTCGATCAGCTTGACTCTGTGGCGGCCTTCCACGAACTCCGGATCCCCCCAGGAAATCGGTTGGAAGCCTTGAGAGGGGATCGACAGGGACAACATAGTATGCGTATTATCAATACCGCGTCTGTTTTCACTGGACAGATACGGGGCCAGCAGACGTGGAAATTGTGGACTACCATTAAGCGAGCCAAAAGGAGAGGTCAGAAGAGTGAGTGTACGCATCCCAACCCACCGCGTGCCCACACATCCAGGGGAAATTCTTTTGGAGGAATTCTTGCAACCCATGGGGCTCACCCAACGCGAATTGGCGAAGGCGATCCGTGTGCCCTACCAACGCATCAATGAGCTCGTGAACGGACGGCGTGGGATCACGCCCAGTACGGCCCTGCGCTTGGCCAAATACTTCGGTATGTCGGCCGATTTCTGGATGAATCTTCAGCTACGCTGGGATTTGTATCATGCGCAGCAATCGGAGGCGCAAGCTCTCGCAGAAATCCAGCCATATCCTGTGTCTGCTCATACGGTGGCGTAAGCGAGCCACGACGCCGAACATTGTGCGGCAGCGGAGGGGCCCCAGCGGCAGGGTACGGCTCTTTTGAAACGACGTGAGCCTATTTTGTCATCCTCGATTCAGTCAGCATCAAGGAACAGGCACTCCGCATAGCGGGATAAGTGATGACGCTCAAGTTCCTGTTGTTTGTGAAACCGCCAATAATCTTCGACGTCACCGCTGGAGCGTAGCGAGCGCAACTGCAATACGGCTTCGGCACTTTGCAGGCGCCCGCGCGCCCCGTCAGAGCCATGCGATCTTCGACTCAATGGCGGCAAGCCCCTGCCATGACGCCGGTGGCAATCGGAAAACCCTGTTCCAGAAACCCATCGTCGCGCAAAAAGGACTGACGGTTGACCCGATCATCCGCACTCGTGTCGACCCCGTCTCGCTTCTTGCCCGACAAGTCCCGCCAGGTCGCACTCAAGCGCATCCCCCGAGCCACCTCCTGGGCATGGCCCTGGAGCCCCTTTAGAGCGCGGGTTTGCACCCACGATGGCGTCGCCTGGGCGTCACCGGGAGACCACGCCCGCGCCGCATCCCACAGGTAGTCGAGCACATGGATAAAATCAACAACCATCGTCACCGACACCTGATAACGGGCGGCGGCCGCTCGGATGCGGGCCAACTGATGGCGGTCCCCATCGACTAAGACCACCCATTGCCGCTGCCGAGTCGGATCGCGTTGCAAGGCTTCGGCGAAAAGCTCGTCCGTCACCTTCTGAGCCTCTCGGTCGACACTGGCCCCCACGCGTTGGGTTTGCACTTTGGGACGGGGAAACGCCTCGTCGTCATCCGGATTCATCATCGCCTCCGGACGGCGGGCATCAGGGGCCACCGGGTAGACCGAGGCCACGGTCGCCATCCGCTTCCGGTGGCGCTTTTCCTCCGGACTCAGCCGGATTTGGAGCGGTGGCTCGGTTCGCTGCGCCGCCTGACGTGTGGCCTCTCGCCGGTCCTCTTGGCGCCTCACAAGACCTTGGGCATCGGTGGTCAACACCAGCACGTCCTCACTCGCTTCGGACTCGTCGGCTCGGCGCGTCTCATAGAAAGCCTCGAAGTCTTGAGCCCCTTTGACCACGACGGGCTCACTTTGGCGTTTGGGGATGGGCCCACCGGTGGTTGGGTCCAGGCGAGAGGTGGCCTCGTCGAAACTCATCAACGAGACGTCCCCAGCCAAACGACGTCGCCGACCATCGGAGTAGTTGTCCGGGGGAAGATTCAACTGAGCATCGAGGGCCAATCGGCTCTCCACTCCCGGCGCACCGTACGAGCTTCGAGTGACGATGACATCGCCAAAGAGGGTGGCGAGATGCCGCTGACATCCGGGGCGACGATGGTTCCGGATGAGAGGATCGTTGCCTTCGAGGCACTCCCAGTCGGGTTCGGTGGCAGCGCGATGATCGAGGTCGCCTTGGCACATCCGCCGGAGGAGCTCGCGACCCTCGGTTTCGAGCAACGGCTCGATTTGGCCATGGTCAAGCTACTGGGCTTGGAGGTCGTCTAAGGATGCCACCATATGGAAGAACTTCTCGAAGGGCTCGAAAACGCTTTCCATTCGTGGCTCGTGGTGTAGGCTTGGGACATGAGGGAGCCTCCTGATGAGTACGTCGGTTTTAGTTCAACTTATACGTACTACGGAGGCGCCTCATTGGCAGCGCCAATTCTATATAACCTATTGAA
>CBCXVS010000095.1:9038-23707 GCA_965178525.1 uncultured bacterium
TTTGCGTCGTTATAAAAGAGCCGTACCCCTTTGTAGTGAATGCGGAGGCTTCGTCTGAAACCGATGCATATTTCCGTGCATTCAAAGAACGGCTCAAGGAACGATTCCATCAGATAGACATTTGGATGACGGCTTATCCTATACGCCTACTCTAACTGTTAAAACTTACAGGACAAGATAGAAAATAAATCTATCCCCTTTTTTCTGAACCGCATAGGTCATGTTGCCAGAGGATGTGCTGAGCGCGTGGGTCCCCCTGGCTGGCCCCGCTTGGGAACGGAATGCCGCGACACTCAACCTTCGTCGGGGGATTGTTTCAGCAAATCGGCGAGGTGTTCCCAGGCCGCGCGGGCGCTCTGATCGGTGGTCTGCTCCAGTTCGGCGCAGAGGGCGTTGCCCGCGGCCTTGGCCTCGTCCGGGTCGAAGCCGTACTGCCGGTACGTCTCGCCGATCCACTGGCCGAACCGCTGCCGTTGCAATTCGGAAAACCGCCGCGCTTCATGCAGCCAGAGCAGGCCGACCTGCGTCAGGATGAAGCGGGCGACGGGAAAGAGCAGCGCGATGACCGCCGCTTCCGTGACCAGGCTGAACTGCTGCCGCCGTGCCTTGCGTGCGGTCCGTTCGAGCGGGCCGGACAGGTGGGGATCGGCGGTGATGAGGGGCTCGAATTCTTCAATGGTCATGATGATCACCATCCATGCAGAGGGCCCATGGCTCAACCCTCTTGTGCCTGTTGTTCAATCCCGGCAATCAATTGTTTCGTGTATTCGACGTCTTGTACAGCACCGTCGCCATAGGTTTCAAAGGTCCGCAAGGCGGCCCTGACATACTCTAGAGCATCAGTAAAGCGACCGGACCGGGTGAAGGCGACCGCGACGTTGTCGCGGGTTCGGGCAGCAGTGTAGAGATCGCCGGCTCCTTCAGCGTAACGGATTAACTCGTGGAAGTGAGTCAGAGCGGAGTTAACATCACCAACTTCGGTGTAGATCATGCCTAAGTGGCTGTGCGTCACCGCCAGCTGATGCACCGCATACTGGGGAAATTCCTGCAGCGCCTAGCTATAGGATTGCAGAGCTGTGTTGAGGTGACACAGCAATTCTGCTTCCGGCTCGTCGGCGTCACGCACTTCCCAAAAACGCAACATAGCCACCTGGCCTAACTGACCTAAACTTACAGCTCGCCCCTGCTGCTGCTGATCAGGGTGCATGTCGAGGCTGCGCCGATACCAATGCTCTGCATCTGCAAGCGAACGAATGGCGACAACGTCTTTATAAGCATTGCCAATCGCCACGGCGCATATAGCTGCCTCGGCTCGATCCCCGATTTGTTCGGACAATGCGAACGCCTCCTCAAGGGCCGCTACACAGTCTGCCTTCCGGAGTTCGAGGCCGATTTGTCCCAGTCCTTCCAGCACAACCGCCAAGTTCCGGATCGCGTGGTACTGGATATCATCCAGATTCGGGGCAGCCGTCTTCAGCCAGTCGACTAACGTCGTTCGTTCACGCGGTGAGCCGACGACTCCTTCGGCTGTCTGGCGAACCCAATCAACGCAGACGCGCTGAAGACGCTCAGCCTCCGTCCACTGCCGCGCCTCTCGGGCCAGATGCACGCGATAGTCGGCTAGGCCCCAATGTTCTTCTCTCCCCAGCAAAGGGCCGTCAGTGGCCAAGTCCACGAAGTCCGGCACCATCTCGTCCACCAGTCGTGCCCACTCCGCTCGACGACCCGTATGATTGAAGAGAATACGCAAGCCTTGCATCGCGCGAAGGACCCACTCCCACCAGCTGTGCGTGCGCGCCAAATGCAGGGCGTATATCAGGTTGGCTTCTTCCGCCGAGAGCGCAGCTACCACATCGGAGTTGCCGGCTTGGTATTGTTCGGCGTAGTACTCCCCCAACACGCCCATCGCTTCAACGAAAGCACGCGTGGCGTGCAAATGCGAGGGGCGGAAGGCGGAATACGGTGTGTCGGGTGCTTCTCCCTCCGGGTAATACGCCTCAAACAAACTCTTGAAAAACCACGGCAGGGCCGGATGGATAGCGTAATAGCCGCCGTCGTGCGACGTCAGCAGGCCGATGTCGGCGGCGCGGTCTAATAGCCCCATGCCCGCCTCGCGCGTCAAGCCGCGAACCGCGGGCATGCACCAGTCGTCTTCGGGACGACCCATTATCACCAACGCATCAACATCCACAAAGCCCTGGAAAAAGTGCAGCAGGGCCAGGGCCCAGCGCTCGTCTTGACTGAAGGCATGTTCGAAGCCATAGCCAAGCGAGGCGCCGAGCGAGCGGCTGCGGCCTTCACTCGCTTCATCCGTAAACTTTGCTTCGCCGGAGCGCAGCTCGGCGACGAACGCCTCGATTTGTGCTTTCGTCTTCAGCCCGTCGCGCAATGCTTGGCCAACCAGCACGGTCAGGGTCAGCGGGTTGCCGCCGGTAAACCGCAACAGCGGACGCCAGTCGTCCACGTCGGTCAAGCGCCAGCCGTGCCGCACGGCAATGGCGCGGGCCAGTTGCACGCGCTCCTGCATCGGCATCGGCGGCACCTTAATCCGTCGCGGCAGTGTGTCGCCCAGCCACGCCCGCTCATGGCGGCGGCTGGTGAGCAGGAATTTCGCCTGGGTTGGCCTGGCATCACGCAGGAAATCGACCAGCTCGTGCTGCTCCTCGTCGCTCCACGCCGATACCATTCCGCTGGGAAACCCGGACACCGGCTCGACGTTGTCCCAGATCCACAGGACCGGAATCTGGCGCAGCACCTGCAGGACCACCTGGCGCCGCTGCTCATCGTCGAGCGCCAGCCAGTTGATATTCGCTTGTTCAAGCTTCGCCCCGAACACATCGCCAATACGGTCCAGCACGCGCGCCAGCGGCAAATACTGCTCGAACGACGTGAACAGCACCGGTCCTTGAATCCCGCCGATCCGGCGGCTTGGGCAACTTCGCATCCAACGAACCCGCCTCGGCCGATGCGCCAGTGGCGTCGACGCTGACCGTCAGGGTCCGGTGGTCCTCGGCCTCCGGGAACAACGCGATGGGCGCGGCTTCGAAGACCACCGGGACCGGCCAGTCCTGAAACGGCAACGGATCGTAAGCAATCTGCCGCAGCGGATCGTCCGCCAGCCCTTTGCGGCCGAGCGTGACCGCTTGGCCGAGCGTCCTGCCCTGGGTCCAGGTGGCGTACAACTCGGCGACGAACTGCGCCGCCGTAACTACATACACGTTATAGCGCATCGCGACCACGCCCGACACGCCCGCACCCATCACCTCCTGCGCCAGCGAACCAAAGGCGCGAACTTGCGTGTGGACATCTTGTTCCCCGGCTTGCGAAGGCGGCATCGGAGCAGGTTGATCAACCGGTTCCTCGTCATTGGGGGCTTCCGCATGGGCGCTTCGACAGGCGTTGAGCACCAGCACCGGGACATGGGTTTCAACCAGCAGGTTACCGATCGCGGGGCCATCGACCAGGGTCGTATTGTCGTCCAGCTCGGGATTCTCAAAGGCTAAATAGCCATGCGACCCGGTACGCGGCCCGGAAAGTAACAGCGGCATCAAACTTCGCAGGATCTGGCCGGGCACGTCCGTGTCCTCGGCATCGAGGTACATGCCGTGTCCGTCGAAGTGGACCACGTGATAGGGTTTGTTCTCGTCTCTAGCACGCCGCAGCACTCTTGCCAACTGATCGAAGGTCGGCGGGCGCAACACATCGAGTTGAAAGCGCGCCCGAGCCTCGTCGCCGAGCCCCTTGATCAAGCGACTGGCTACCGACCGAAACGGTACGTCGTCACTCGCACCGGGCCGGCAAATGACCAACAAGATGCGAATCGTACTGTCGACCGTGTCGACCGGTCTGGGTCGCTGCGCCGCTTGCGGCTGCGCCCGTACAAACGCCTGCGCGCGCAGAGCGAGCGGCGTGTCGGTCCTGGGGTCGCGGATCAATTCCCATGGGATGGATGCGGCTTCCTCCACCGCCGTGACGATCTCAACTCGCATCTCGTTCAGATTCGGACGCACGGTGGCCCACAAATCGCGAGCGTCGTCACTGGATTGAAACACGGCTTTGAAGAGTTCCGCGCCGATGTCGACGATGCGTTGTTCGACACGGGCTGCGACCTTGGGCGCCGGTTCATGAGGAAAATGCAAATAATCTTCGAGATACCAACGCAGGTCTTGTTGATCCTGCTCGGCCATGGCGAAGGCGAACGAGGCGGTTGCGGTTTGCCGGGGCAGGCCATCGCCTTCCAGGGTGATCTCGGCCCGGTACTGACCCGTGGATTCCGTCGTCTGCGTGATCCGTAAGGTAGCCATGGTTGCCCCTGATGACATGATTGCCCCCGACGAATGGATATCAGGTAAAGAGTGTACCCGCTAAAGATATGGCCGGGAAGGTGGTAGCAAGCCGCCGACGTCGCGAGGGCGGTCAAAGCGTGTTGGCTTGCCAGACCTGACGCTAATTTTATGGTGCCGTACCCTGGTATGCAGCAAAAATATGATATTTCCCTATGACAGCATATATGCTATCATTCTTTCATGGTAACCCGGATTGTGCTCGACACCAACGTTTTCGTTGCAGCTGTATTAGGACGACGTGGGGCCAGCCGCGAGATCCTCCGGAGATGTCTGACACGCCGTTATCAACCTCTCATGGGCACGGCGTTATTTCTTGAATACGAATCGGTTCTGACGCGCGGCGAATTGTTCATGAACTGCCGGCTGAACCGTGATGAACGCGAGGCGTTGTTCAACGCCTTTCTCAGCGTTTGTCAATGGCAGACGGTATATTTTGCGTGGCGTCCGAACCTGCCTGATGAGGCAGACAACCATCTGGTGGAACTGGCCGTGGCGGGACAGGCGACCATGATTGTCACCAAGAATGTGAGCGACTTTGTGCGGGCCGAGCTGCATTTTCCCGGTCTGCGCATTGTGCCACCCGAGGAACTGGTAGCAGAAGGACAGGAAGATGGCGACTCTGACTATTCGTCTTCCCGATGACAAGCATGCACGGCTCAAGCAATTGGCCCAGCACCGTCAGATCAGTGTGAACAAGCTGATCGAAGAACTGTCGACGGTTGCCCTGGCCCAGTTTGACGCCGAACTGCGCTTTCGGGCACGGGCGGCACGCGGTTCGGCCGAGGAAGGCTTACGGCTTTTGGAGAAGCTGGATGCCGAGCCCAGTAGCTGATGGCCCACTGCAAGTTCCCATGTTCAAGCGACTCGATCTCTGTCAGGTCTCCCATGGCACATTTCCTTAGTGTGCCATGGGAGACCTGATCCTTAATTCCCACGGCCCTTGGCTCCCGCACCCCGGCATGTTACACCAAACCGTAAAAACGTTCGGCAGCCCCACTCAGCACATTGGCGCGCTGGCTCTCCGTCAGGTCTTGACGGCCGCGAACCTCTTCCAGCGACGCCGGATAGTCCCCGTCCCAATGCGGCCAGTCGCTCGCATACATAAACAGGTCATCGCCAATGAGCGCCAGGGTGGGGCCGAGGAGCCGCTCTTCGGCCTCCAAGCCGAAAAAGATGTTGCCGCCCTTATACACATAGGCGCTCGGTTTTTTCGTCAACACGGGCGCCTCTTCAGCGCCGCGATGCTCAAACTCCTCGTCCATGCGGTCCAGCCACCAGGGCACCCACGTGCCGCCCGTCTCCATAAAGCCGAAGCGGACACCGGCAAACGTCTCAAACACGCCCTGAAACATCATATTTGTAAACTGGCGTAGAATGGAAATAGGATGGGACATGGTGTGGGTCTGGATAAATTTGGGGAAGGTGTTCAGGGATTGGCCCAGCAGGGAGCCGGAGGCGTGCACGGCAAGAGGGCAATCCAGTTCAGCAGCCGTCTTGTACAGCATCTTAAACCTGGAATCACCCAGGAGGTGCGGGCCATCAGCCGGCAACATGCCGCCGGATAAGTTGAGCTCGGTGACGGCGCGGCGGAGTTCTTTGGCGGCTTCCTCAGGGTCTTGCACCGGCAGCAGGGCAACGCCGTACAGCTTTCCATCACTGGGCTGGCACAGTTCATGGGCGAGCCAGCTATTGTAGCCTCTGGCAACGGCAATGGCGTGGTCGGGATCATTAATCATGCCCAGGAAAAGTCCCGAGGTCGTATAGAGGACCGCGGCGTCCAGGGCGCCCATGTCAAGCGCCTCCAACCAGGTATTGCACGTGTTGCCCATGCCTTTGAATAATTTGCCCCCG
Source organism: uncultured bacterium (assembly GCA_965178525.1). GTDB lineage: Bacteria > Tectomicrobia > Entotheonellia > Entotheonellales > Entotheonellaceae > CBCXVS01. The sequence goes on from CBCXVS010000095.1 coordinate 15,236, forward strand.
ATGTTCCGGTCAATGCCGTCGGACGGCGTCAAGGAGAAGGTGCTTCCCGTGCCGGTGGCGCGTTCGCGCCAGGGCGACTCCAGGTAATCCAGAATATTACTCGTGCGTTCCGTCACATGACCATCCCCGTCAATGGCGCGCAGCTTGGTGTCTGTCATCTCATGCCCCTCCCAGAATCCACGACATCTTGATACAACCGCAGCTCTACGAACGTCACCACATCGCATCGCCCATCAGGGTACCGGGTCTTGGCGCTTGAGGCAACCGACACCACAAAGAGGTAGACACTCAGCATCATACATGCGAGTATGCTATGATCCGTCTCACCATCAGTTGTCCCACGCAGGATATACCGTGGCGTAGGGCAGCGCAGCCAGGGGAGGTTCACAAACTATGCCATGCCGCCATCGTGTCATTGTACTGGCCGTGGCCGCCATCGCCCTCATGGGTGTTGCCATGATGCCGGCCGAGGCCAGGGAGAGGTTGACGCTCTATTGCAGCCCACAGATCGACTGGTGCCAGTTGATGGTGACGCTGTTCGAGAAAGAGACCGGCATCAAGGTGGCCATGACCCGCAAGAGTTCCGGCGAGACCTTTGCCCAGATCAAGGCGGAAGCGAGGAATCCCAAGGGGGACATCTGGTGGGGCGGCACCGGCGATCCGCACTTGCAGGCAGCCGAGGAGGGTCTGACTCAGCCGTATGTTTCGCCGATGCGCGAGCAGTTGCACGCCTGGGCCATGAGCCAAGCGCGCGCGGCCAACGACAAGACCATCGGCATCTACGCGGGCGCCCTGGGCTATGGCTACAACGAGGAATTGTTGCAGCAGTACAACCTGCCGGCACCGTCGTGTTGGAAGGACCTGATCAAGCCCGTGTACAAGGGGCATGTGCAGATGGCCAATCCGAATTCTTCGGGCACGGCCTACACCACCCTGGCCACCATCGTGCAACTGTTCGGCGAGGACGAGGGTTTCGCGTTTATGAAAGCCTTGCATCGGAACATCAATCAGTACACCAAGTCCGGCTCGGCCCCGATCAAGGCGGCGGCGCGTGGTGAAAATACAATTGGCATTGTCTTTATGCATGACGCGGTGAAGCAGGCGGTCAGCGGCTTTCCCATCAAGGTGGTGGCGCCGTGTGAGGGCACGGGCTACGAAATTGGTTCGATGAGTATCATTGCAGACGCGCGCCATCCGGAAAACGCCAAGAAGTTTTATGACTTTGCTCTGCGGGCCGATGTGCAGTCCCACGCCCTCGAGGTGAAGTCCTTCCAGGTCCAGTCGAATCGGGCGGCCGACATCTCGCCGGATTCGCCAAAGTTGGGCGACATTAAGCTGATCACCTACGACTTTAAAAAGTATGGTTCCAGCGCTGAGCGCAAACGGCTCCTAAAGAAATGGGACGACGAAGTGAAGTCGCTGCCCAGATGATGCGAATGCGGAATGCGGAATGCGGAATGCGGAATGAAAAAATGTAGAATACATGCAGGGTGTATTCTATGTACCATTTTCCCGCTAACAGCTAATAGCTAACAGCTTTTCATGATGAACCGAACGGTGTTACTCTGGCTTGCCGTGGGTTGGATCGGCTTTGCCATTCTGCCTTGTGGTATGCCCTGGAGGACGGATTCTTTTCCATCGAGTGGCTCATGGGCGGCTATCCACTCGATCGCGAGTATGCGCCCGGCATCTTGCAGATTGTCGTGGGTGAGCGGGTTCTGCTCGCTCCCGTCATCGGACTTCTCCTTTTGCCACTACTCACCTGGCGCCGGGGGAAGCACGACCCCCGCTTTGCCATCATCTTACTGATCGCGGGCGCGGGCGGTCTGGGGTATATCCTGGCGCAAGGTTTTGCCGTCGGTATCCGGGGCTGGGAGTATGCGTTTCTCGAAGCCGCTTTCGGCCCTATCGAGCGCCAGTTTGGCATGGGCTACGGGGCGCTGTTGGTCGTTGCCGCGTTCCTGTTTTTCATGACCCAAGGCCTAGCCGCGCGGGGTTGGGTCAACGGCGATGTGTTCGTCGTTGGCGCGATCGGCTTGGTCATGGCTATGGTTGCCGCCTTCATTTTCTTTCCGGTGTTGCAGATTCTGGCCAGCGCTCTGCGTGACGATAACGGGGTCTATGCCCTGACCGTCTTTTTCTCCAAGCTATTCAGCCGCAAGATCTGGGGATTACATTGTGTCTACAGCACGGTCGGCTGCGGTGTGGCCTGGAATTCCTTGTTCCTCGCCATTGTGGTGGGCGGCGGTACGACCTTGTTGGGGCTGGCGTTTGCTTTGCTGGTGACACGCACCCGTTTCCGCTTCAAAACACTCTTGCACGCGCTGACTGTGCTGCCCATGATCACCCCGCCCTTTGTCATCGGGCTCGCGATCATTCTGCTCTTCGGTGTATCGGGTACCGTGACGCAAATGGTGGCGCAGCTTTTCAACATGCCGCCGGGGCGCTGGATTTACGGCCTGCCGGGGATATTTTTGGCGCAGATGCTGGCGTTCACGCCCATCGCATTTCTGGTCCTACTTGGGGTCGTGGAAGGCGTCAGTCCGTCCATGGAGGAGGCGGCGCAGACGCTTCGCGCCAGCCGCTGGACCACCTTCACGACCGTGTCATGGCCGCTGATGCGGCCCGGCCTTGCCAACGCCTTCCTGTTGGGCTTTATCGAAAGCATGGCGGATTTTGGCAATCCGTTGGTATTGGGTGGGAATTACGACGTGCTGTCAACAGAGATCTTTTTCGCCATTGTCGGCGCCCAAAACGACCAGGGGCGGGCCGCGGTGCTGGCGATCGTCCTGCTCGTGTTTACCCTCAGCGCCTTTGTCGTGCAGCAGAAATGGCTGGGCAAGAAATCGTACACCACGGTGACCGGCAAGGGTGATGCCGGGGTGCACGTTGCCCTGCCTCGGCAGCTCCATTGGGCCGTCTATGGCTCGGCTCTGCCCTGGGCCGTGCTGACGCTGGTTATTTACGCCATGATCATTTTCGGTGGTTTCGTCGCCTCCTGGGGACGGGATCATAGCCTGACGTTGACCCACTATATCGCCGCTTTCTCCGTTGAATTCAGCGACAACGGCCTACTGTGGACAGGCGCGGCCTGGAACTCGTTCCAGACCACGCTGAGCATCGCCATCGTCTCGGCGCCGCTGACGGCTATCGTCGGCCTGCTCACCGCCTATCTGCTGGTGCGCCAGCGCTTCGCCGGCAAAAACGCCTTCGAGTTCGGCGCCATGCTCAGCTTTGCGATTCCAGGCACGGTGATTGGCGTGAGTTATATCCTGGCCTTTAATGCGCCGCCCATCGAGCTGACCGGAACGGGGGCGATCCTGGTACTGTGTTTTATCTTTCGCAATATGCCCGTCGGCGTCCGCGCCGGTATCGCGTCGTTGCGTCAGTTGGACACGAGTCTAGATGAGGCGTCGCTAACCCTGGGCGCCAACAGTTTCGTGACCGTACGCCGGGTCATTCTCCCTCTGATTCGCCCAGCCATCATCGCCACCCTGGTCTACAGCTTCGTGAGGGCCATGACGGCCGTCAGTGCAGTGATCTTTCTGGTCAGCGCCAATTATGATATGGCCACGTCCTATATCATCGGACGGGTCGAAAACAACGACTACGGCCTGGCCATCGCCTATTCATCAGCCCTGATCGTGGTCATGCTCGCCGCGATTGTGCTGTTCCGCCTCTTGGTCGGCGAAACCCGCATCGGACGCCGTGCCGCCGTGGGAGAGAGGGCCCTATGAGCATCAAGCACAAGGCGGCCGCGGTGACCTTTAGCGGTGTCACCAAGACCTTCGGTTCCGTGGTGGCCGTTGACCACATGTCCTTCACAGTCGAGGCCGGCACCCTGGTGACCCTCCTGGGACCCAGCGGCTGCGGCAAGACCACGACGCTGCGCGTCATCGCCGGCCTGGAAATGGTAACCGCCGGCCGGGTTTGGATCGGCAGTGAAGACGTCACCCATCTGCCGGCGACCGATCGGGATGTGAGCATGGTCTTTCAGTCTTACGCGCTGTTTCCGCACATGACCGTGCGGGAGAACGTTTCCTATGGCCTGCGCGTCGGTGGCCTCGCCAAGGCCGAGACCCGCACTCGGGCCGAGGCCGGCCTGGAGCTAGTGGGTCTCCAGGACTACGGCGAGCGCTTGCCGAGCGAGCTATCCGGCGGCCAACAACAGCGCGTCGCCGTGGCCCGCGCCTTGGTGCTGGAGCCACAAGTCCTCCTATTCGACGAGCCCCTCTCGAACCTCGACGCCAAGCTGCGCCGCCAGGTGCGGGAAGACATTCGTGAGCTGCAACAGCGTCTTGGCCTGACGTCGGTCTATGTCACCCACGACCAGGAAGAGGCGCTGGCCGTGTCCGATCATATCATCGTCATGAACAACGCCGTGATCGCGCAACAAGGCACCCCGCGCCAGTTGTATGAGGAGCCGGCCGACAGCTTTGTAGCCAACTTCATCGGCGATGCCAATCTCGTCGACGTCGAGATCATCCGTATCGATGGCGAGTGGGCCTCGGTGCGACTCGGCACGATCGACAAGGTTTTACCAAGCCGGGGGCTCAAAACCGGCCGGGCCAAAGCCGCGATTCGGCCCGAGGCCCTGCGGCTGTCGCCACCGGGTTCGGGTAGCGGCATGCCAGGCTGCATACGCAAAACCACGTATCTCGGCAGCCATATGGAATATCGGGTGGACTCGCCACTGGGTGAGCTGTTCGTCATCAACGCGCAGGTCGACCAGCCGATTCCAGCAGACGCCCCCGTCACTTTGACGCTGGCGGATCACGGCGTCACGCTAATGCGGAATGCGGAATGCAGAATGCAGAATGCAGAATGAAAGAAATCTTGCCCATTCCGCATTCCGCATTCCGCATTCAAAAGGTAGTTCTCATGAGGCTGGCTTATCCGTATGCGCTACTCGGGCTTTTCCTGGTGCCGTTGATGATGGTTTTGTATCGGCGTTGGCAGCGCCCAGCGGTGATTTCGTACCCTATCACCCCGGAGTTGGCAACGCTGTCACGGACCTGGATGACCCGGTTGCGCCGCGCTTTGCCAGCCCTGCGAGCTCTGGCGCTGATCGGCTGTATCCTGGCCTTGGCCCGCCCACAATGGGGCGTTGAAGCCGTCAAGGTGTACGGTAAGGGTATCGCCATCGTCATGGTGGTGGACACGTCCAGTAGCATGGGCGCGCTTGATTTACAGCTCAACGGCCAGCAGCGTAACCGGCTGGACGTCGTGAAGCAGACCTTTCGCACCTTTGTGCAGGGAGACAAGCCCGAGTTGGACGGACGTGACGGTGACTTGATTAGCATGGTGACGTTTGCCCGCTACGCCAATAGCTTGAGCCCGCTGACTGGAGATCACGAGGCCCTACTTGCCTTGCTCGGCGACGTCAAGATCGTCTCATTGCCGGAAGAAGACGGCACGGCCATTGGGGAAGCGATCGTCCTAGGCGTCAAACAGTTGCTGGACACCACCACCACCAGCCGGGTGATGATTCTGTTGACCGACGGCAGCAATAACGCCGGCGACACGGCGCCTTTGCAAGCCGCGCAAATCGCCAAAGCCCTGGATATCAAAATCCACACCATTGGCGCTGGCACCCGCGGTACGGCGCCGATACCGGTGCGCACGCGCGATGGACGCACGGCCATACGGCGCACTCAGGTCTTTATCGATGAATACACTCTCGGCGAAATTGCCAAGCTCACGGGCGGGCAGTACTTTCGCGCCACCAATAGCACCGCATTGCAGGCCATTTATGCGGAGATCGACCGCTTGGAAAAAATGACGACCGTGGCCGAACGCTACCAGCGATATGTCGAAGGTTTTCCAGCGTTCTTGCTGTTTGCTCTGGGATGTCTCGTGCTGGAAGGGGTGCTGGTCAATACGTACTGGCGGACGGTCCCATAGCGGGAACGGAGACGATGCAATTTGCGGCCTGGTCTTATCTCTATCTACTCGCGCTGGTGCCGGCCCTGCTGGCCTTATATCTTTATGCCTTCAGGCGCAAGCGTCAGGCCTTGTCGCTATTTATGGAGCTGGCGCTGTTACCGCGGCTTCTCCCCGGCTATAGCCGCGTGCGGCAATGGCTCAAAGCGCTCTGTTTCGTTGGCGCGGTGGCCTGTGTGATGCTGGCCCTGATGCAACCGCAATGGGGCAAACGTTGGCAGGACGTGCCACGGCGAGGCCGCGATCTGATGATTCTGTTGGATGTCTCCCTGAGTATGCTCGCCGAGGATGTGCAGCCCAATCGTTTGGCCGCGGCCAAAGCCGCGATCGAAAAGCTGGTGCACGTCATCCGCCAAGAGGGCGGCCACCGGCTGGGCCTCATCGTTTTTGCCGGCCGCGCCAGGCTGCAGTGTCCGTTGATGCTGGATTATACTTTCTTTCTGCAACGACTCCGTCAAGTCGGGCCGGATGTGGTAGAGCGCGAGGGGACCTTAATTGGCGACGCCATACGGCAAGCCCTGCACGGCTTTGGACCCGTGGCTCCTGATTACACCGACATGATCTTGATCACCGATGGTGAAGATCATGAGAGCTTCCCCTTGGAAGCCGCCAAAGCTGCGGCGATGCAAAAGGTGAGCCTGTACACCATCGGTGTGGGTGATGCCGCCAACGGCACGCGCGTTCCCCTCCGCGATGCCGCTGGACGCCGCGCCTATGCCCAGTATCAGGGACAAGACGTGCGCTCGCGCATGCAGCCGGCTCTCCTCGTAGAGATGGCCCGGCTCACAGGTGGGACGTTCGTGCCGGCCGGGGCAGGTGCGATGAAGTTGGACCGCATCTATATCAAGACGATCGCGCCCAAATCCCGCCGGGACATTGAAGTGACCTCACACGAGGGTTTTGTGCACCAGTATCATTGGTTTGTACTCACCGCGTTGGGCTTGCTGCTAACCGATATGCTGATGCGGGAACGCGGGATGACGGATCGGAATTCATAGACTTCCATTCCGCATTCCGCATTCGACATGGGGATGGCGCGTATGAAGACGAAAGGCGTACTGCTTGGGGTTGGCCTCCTGCTGTTTCTGCCGCTGTCTGGGGAGAAGAAATCGCCCTTTCATGCGGTACAACGGGGCAATGTGCTCTATCAGGCCAAGCACTATGAGGACGCCTTGCAGCAATATACGATCGCGGCCCGAGCGCTCCCGGAGGCGGCGGAAATTCAGTTTAACCAGGGCAATGTCTTCTACAAGCTGTACGATCTGGCCAAAGCTCGGGAGCATTATACGCGCGTGTTGCTGACGGACGACGATGCCCTGGCCGGCAGCGTCAAATACAATCTTGGCAACGTCATGTATCAACAGGCCCTAAAGGCCATGAGCACGGCGCAAGATGCCATCACGCCGCTGCGCGCCGCCATCCGGTATTATCGCGCCAGCTTGGCATCGCATGGGCCACCACCGCCGGCCCGTTACAATCTGGAACTCGCCCAGCGATTCTTACGCCAATTGCAGCAACAACAGGTACAGGCGCCGCGCAACCCGGACATCCGGAATCAACGCACGTCACCGAACCAGGGGCAACCGTTTGAACAACAAGCCCAGCAGCGCACCCGGGAACAGAAGACGACGCTCGATACGCCGCAAGCGCCCCAAGACCGGCAAGCGCCGCAAGCGCCGCAGGACAATGCCCCGACCCCCGACAACAGCGTGCAGACTCAGGACGCGCCGGCCCCGCAGGAATTGAGTCCGCAAGAAGCGGAGCGGCTGGTGGAAATCATTCGCGAGCGCGCCCGCATGGCGGAAAGCCAGCGGCAGCAGGGACGGCGCGCCAAAATTCGCGATGCCCGGGTTGACAAGTATTGGTGAGACAAAATCTTCACTGGATAGCGTTCAGCAAGGGAGACATCTTAAATGCGCAGAGTTTATCTTGTACAAGTTGTGCGCGTACTCCTTCTCATGCATACCACCGCATTCGCGCAAACGCGCTTCGAAGGCCGGGGCGAACACACCCTTGTCGAGTCCATCGGCTTCTTCAGAGGCTCCCCACTGATGGACGCGTTCTACTTTCGCTTCGGCCCGCCACTCGGCCAATCAAGTAGCGAAGATCATCACATCCAAATTATCCTGGTTAAGCCGCAAGATCCAAGCGCATCCCAGCTGACGGTTTCCTACAGTAATGACGGCCAGGACGAGACGTATTCGTACATCGTCCCATTTCATCAACGCCGCGGCGGTACGCGGGCGCAACTGGCCGATGTTGGATGTGCCAAAACCTGCGTACGCGAACTCAGACGGCCCAGGCCTGACGATATTTTTGTGATCGTGGGCTTCCAAGTCTTCTTCACTGGAGACGATCATCACCTCGAGCGGGTTGCCGTGCTAGAAAACGATGGCACGGTGACGATTGCCTTCCATGACGACGGCCGGCGGACGTTTAGGTACGCGCTCGATTACGTGTATCTACCGAGGACACTTATTCGGGATCTGGGTGTGCGACCTGAAGACGCCTAACTTAAGTGGTTTGAAC
>CBCXVS010000096.1:0-23546 GCA_965178525.1 uncultured bacterium
GACTCTACCCGTTTTAAGACAGATTTGAGCCTGAACGGGAGTGGTGCGCCTGTTCGGAGTCAGTTATTTCGTGGGATATTGTTGGTAAGTGCAGCTCTTCGACCGCCGGGATATACGTGGCTAAGCGCCGCATCACGATTGCATAACTGCCACGCCCCGAAAAAATGTTGACACGAAACCGGGCTTTTTCCTCAATGGCATAGGAGAGGTCGGTCGATCCTTCTTCCAGCAGGAGGCGCGTCGCCCGACGGTCGTGCTGTAGGAGCTGAATGGCGAAAAGCTCGGTTTGATACGGTGTCAAGCGGTTTATCGGCGTGGGGAAGGTGACGGGAATGAGTTCGCTGTCGACTTCGACTTGAATCGGTTTGCCAGCCGTGATGTTGACATCAGAGATGTTGGGATAATGATCGAGAATATAGTTGAGAATATAATCAGCTTCGTTCATATTCACAGCTTTGCCACTCTCTCCAAAGAGCTACTCGAATGCATCCGAAGTGTGCCCAATAAAGGGGCGAAAACGTTGTTTATCCAGACAGTGTAGGTAAGCATCTTCAGGGGTAATGCGGCGTTTATTCAGCAGATCCATGACCGCATCGTCGAGGGACTGCATGCCGTATTTTTCCCGGTTTGCAGGACGGTGGTAATTTGAAAGGTTTTTCCATCACGAACGAGGTTGCGCACGGCAGGGGTGGCAATGAGAATTTCTAAGGCCGCACATCGGCCTTTCCCTTCACGGCGTTTGAACAGGGTTTGGGCGACGACGGCTTGCAGGGAATCGGCCAGCGTGGCTCGGATTTGCTCTTGCTGCTCATGGGGAAAGACGTCAATGAGTCGATCGACGGTTTTCGCCGCACTCTGCGTATGCACCGTTCCGAAGACGAGATGCCCGGTGGAGGCCGCTTCTGTAGCTAACTGGATCGTCTCTAAATCTCGCAATTCCCCCACCATAATAATGTCGGGATCCTCGCGCAAGGCTGCACGCAAGGCTGCGGCAAATGAACGGGTATGAATGCCGACTTCACGGTGGTTCACCACACAATTCTTGCTTTTATGGACAAACTCGACCGGATCTTCAATCGTGAGTATGTGATCTTTACGCTGGTTGTTCGCGTAATCGACGAGGGCGGCGAGTGTAGTTGATTTTCCGCTGCCCGTGGGACCGGTCACGAGGACGAGGCCTTTTGGCAGCATCGGGAGTTTGTTCAGCACTGGCGGCAAGCCCAGTTGCTCGACCGTCAAAATCGTATCAGGGATTTGGCGAAACACGGCGGCAACGCCATACTTTTGCACGAAGTAATTGGCTCGGTAGCGAGATAATCCGGGAATTTCGTAGGCAAAATCAATATCGCCAGATTCTTCGAACTCCTTAATCTTAAACTCTGGCGTAATTTTATAGAGCATTTTTCGGAGGTCATCTTCTTCCAACACTTGATAACGCACGCGTTGGAGTTCACCATTCACCCGGAGAATCGGTTGCGAGCCGGATGTCAGATGGAGGTCGCTCGCCCCTTGTTCAACCATCAGCTTGAAAAAGGCATCAATTTTGGCCATGATATCCCCTCCACCCTCACTGTAACCGGGAGTATGTCAGGTAGCAGATGATGCGGTGGGTCACATACGGTTGTGGTGTATCCGCAGCAGAAGACCGGTGGGCTGACAGCAGAGAGTCCGTGGCCCGGCATTGCCCGAAGACTTGCCTTGCGCACGAGCGTGCACGTAGTGGACACCGCATCTGGCTTTGCCTGCGCCGGAGGTGTTATCGGCCTGCCCAGAATAAAACTTTAGATAGGTTCCCAGGCGGGGTATCGGAGCTAGGACGGTCGATGTTGCGGCCGACGGTGTGATGTGTATAATGCCTCGAGAGTGCACAAGAGGCACAATCGGAAGGAGCAAGAGGCCAATGACGCAAGTCGAGAGCGAAGCACGACAGAAGAGGGGAGGATAATGGAGCACGATCACATGGCATCACGGTTGCAAGCGATGGAAGATAAACTCGAACGCCTGGAGGCGTTGATGGTCCATTTGAGCCAGAAGCTCGAGGCCCCAGTCGTGCCGGATGCGGACACGATGACTGCCATGCGCGAGTGGGTGACGGGCTATGTCTCGATGCGCCTGCAGCAACTCGTGCCGCATACATGCGATCATGTGCGACAATCCGAAGACGCACAGGGACCGTATCTAGAGGGGACCGACGTGCCCTGTACGGATGAAGTCGTGCATCGTGTGGGGCGTATCCCCATTCCGTTCGTCCGTGAGATGGTCGTGCAACGCGTGGCGCAAAAAGCGCGCGAAGACCAAGTGATCCGTGTTGACGTAGCATACTTTGAACAGGCCGCCACATTTTGACAGTGCAAAATGGCGGGAGAGGATCTCACGCACCATCATCATTGGGAAGAAATGATTCTTCAAGGCCCCCGCTTATAAGAGAAGTACCGAAACAACCTGACATGTCTATCTTGCCTCTTGAGACATGTCTGTAGGTCATTCTGTCCAGGTACTTATTTCATTTCACCACGCGTAGATGTCCGCGTTGGCGCGTAGCTGGCCGCTCCCCACCCTTCTCGTCCTTGTTTTGTTTCTCTGGCCCGGCGCCCTTGCGGGACGGCACCGGTCGCACCGCCTGTGGCGCCGCCGTTTCCGGGTCTTGTTGAGTAGCGAGTTCGGCGTGCACTTCAGGCGGCATGCTGTCCGGCCACATCATCCCCTGCATGGTCTGAGGATTAAAGGCCGCCCATAGGGCAGCCATCGGGATATAGCATGCAAATCGCCGCCCGCCAAAGGCGAGATTCGCACTGATGCCTTCAGCGGTCACGTCAATAGGCTGCGGAAAATTGAGGTTGAGGATCAATCGCAAGGAGGGACTGTGCGCATGTTCACGTGGGACGATAACCCCTTCATATCGCGCATCCATACACAACATGGTGTCTCCCTCTTCCAAGAGCTTGAGGACGATCGCGGCTTTGCTCCTCGGATTATGAGCCATAATATCTCCCTTGAGGCTTGTCTTATTCGTATTGCCCTAAAACCTAACAACCTCCTGGAACGACGTCAAGCCTGCGGAATGCGGAATGCGGAGTGCGGAATGCGGAATCGAAGGCGCTACGAGATATGACGATATTTCCGATAATTTGCGGTCAGCGATGTATTGTGATAATGGTGAGGCAGAATCTGAGACCGCTCCTTTTATTATGCCTTCATTCCGCATTCCGCATTCCGCATTCCGCATTCCATGGGGGGGAGAATTATGCCGCTCGGATTTATTGGGGTAGGTCATATTGGCACACCGATGTGTCGCCATTTGATCGAGGCCGGACATACGGTGTTGGCTTATGATGTCAATACCTCGAACCTAGAGCGCATGGTGAATCTTGGCGCCCAGGCTGCGAACAGTCCTCGAGCTGTGGCGCAGGCGTGCGATATCGTCTTTAGTTCCTTGCCAGGGCCACGCGAGGTCGAACAAGTTGCCCTGGGCGAGGACGGAATTATGGCGGCAGCCCGACCCGGACTGCTCTACGTCGACCTCAGCACCAACTTTCCCGCGGTAGCGCAGCGCGTCTGTGCGGCGTTGGCGGAGCTAGGCGTGACCATGCTGGATGCGCCCGTCAGCGGCGGTGTCGTGGGGGCGGAACGCGGCACGCTTGCGGTGATGGTCGGTGGCGATCAGACCGCTTTTGAAACGTGTCGGCCACTCTTGGAACACTTTGGCGCCAATATCTTTCACGTTGGCGATATCGGCAGTGGTTGTGTGGCTAAATTGGTCAACAACATGCTGGCGTTTATCAATACGATGGCCGCGGGCGAAGGGATGTTATTGGGCACAAAAGCCGGGGTCGATCCCCAGAAACTCCACGACATTATACAGGCCAGTAGTGGCGCCAGTTGGGCCATGCAACAGTTTCCCCTGAAGATCTTTGCCGGGGACTTTACGCCTGGTTTTACCATCGACTTGGCCTACAAAGATCTGCGCCTCGCGTTGGACATGGGCGATGAACTGTCCGTGCCGCTGGTGCTCGGCAGTATCTGCATTAACCTGATGCGTCAGTTGCGTGCCAATGGGCACGGCGGCGATGATCTGAGCAGTTTGGTGCGTACGCTTGAGGATGCGATCGATTGGCATGTGCGTGTCGCACCGGGGGGGTAGGGACAACGCATCGGCGGGACGCCCCACTGTCGTGATCGCATGGCGTCCCAGCCGGATCTGTCACTAAGAGCCTTGCCACTTGTGCAGCGCCTGATTGTCGTGCGCGTCGACGACCGCATCGGCTTCGGTATTCACCGGCGGGGTGATGTGGACGAGACGATTTTCGGAGTACACCGTGCCATCGACCAGCGAGGGCTTGCTCCGATCCAGCACGTCTTCGCCGTCGACTTTTTTCTGCAGCAACATCAAGCCTTCTAGCACCGCTTCCGGACGCGGCGGGCAACCCGCGATATATACATCAACCGGAATAATCCGGTCAATACCCTGCACAGTGGCATAGTTGCGATAAAAACCGCCCGATGAGGCGCAGGCTCCAAAGGCGATGACCCATTTGGGTTCACACATCTGATCGTAGACCCGCTTCAAAACGGGCGCGATCTTATGATTCACCGTCCCTACTACCATCAGCAAGTCCGATTGTCGGGGCGAAAAACGGGGGAATTCCGCGCCGAAACGTGCCACATCATAATGAGAACCCCACGTCGCCATAAACTCCATACCACAACAAGCCGTCACGAAGGGGAAAGGAAAAAAAGAATACTTGCGTCCCCAGTTGATAATCTTGTTCAATTTCGACGTGATCATGCCACTCCCGAACATACTTTCTAGACCCATCACCGGCTCCTTATCCTGACAAAACGCTTGTCGGCTTGTTGACGTATGACGTTGACGTATCTGTAGAGGCTATTTGCGGCGTGCTCACAATGCGTCTAGATTGTAGAGAACCCACGCCTACTTATCAAGCGCTTCGGGCGGGCCTGCGGCTTGACATCGTCCAGTGGCTCCTGTAAATCTACACATCGGCATATCACACTGCGGCGGTACTGCAAAGATGTACATCCCTAAAGGAGGAGTTGGCCATGGCGTTGCCAAGTGTGGCGGAAAGTACGCAGTCCGATCTGGCCCATCTGATTCATCCCCTCTACCACCCCACCGATCATCAAGAGCCGCGTATCTGGGTGGAAGGACGTGGCGCCGTCATCAAGGATCTGGATGGCCATGAAGTCATTGACGGCCTGAGCGGGTTGTGGAATGTCAACGTGGGCCATGGCCGGCGTGAACTTGCCGAAGCGGCGATGAACCAAATGAGTACCCTGGCTTATTGTTCCAGTTACACGGGCGCGAGCAATTTGCAGGCGATTGCGTTGGCAGAACACCTGAGTGGCTTGGTATACCCGTCGATCAATACCTTCTTTTTTACCAGCGGTGGCGCGGAATCGACGGAGAGTTCGTTCAAGACCGCGCGTTTTTATTGGAAAACGCAGGGCAAGCCGGGCAAAATCAAAATGATCTCGCGCCTCCTCGGGTACCACGGCGTCACCATGGCCGCGATGAGCGCCACGGGCATTCCAGAGTACTGGTCCATGTTCGAGCCGCGCGTGCCCCATATTGTACACATCGAATCCCCGTATCCCTACCGGTTCACAGGAGGAGACGGTGCCACCAGCCAGGGGGTCGCGGCGGCCAATCTCCTTGAAGAAGCCATTCTACGCGAAGGACCGGAAACCGTGGCGGCTTTTATCGCGGAACCGGTGCAGGGAGCAGGAGGGGTCATCGCACCACAAGATGACTACTTTTCACGCATCCGCGAGATTTGCGACACGTATGACGTGCTCCTGATTAGCGATGAGGTGATCACGGGCTTTGGCCGCACCGGGACCTGGTTTGGGTTAGAACACTGGGATGTCGAGCCCGATATCATGCAGTTTGCCAAAGGCATTACCAGCGGCTATATCCCTCTGGGCGGCATTGGTGTTTCAGACAAGATCAAAGAAGCGATCGATACCACACCGCCCGACAAACGCTGGATGCACGCCTATACTTACTCTGGCCATCCGACGTGTTGTGCCGTGGCACTGGCCAATCTCAAAATCTTCGAGGACGAAGGACTCGTGCAGAACGCGGCGGAGATGGGGAATCGCCTGCATGAAGGCTTACACACACTCGACGATATGGAACACGTCGGCAATGTCCGTGGCTTGGGCCTGATGGCCGGTGTCGAGCTGGTGCAGGATAAGGCGACGAAGCAGCCGTTTGCGGCGGCGGACAAAGTGGGGCCGCGTCTGGGCAAGGAACTCTTTCAGCGCGGACTCTACACGCGTATGCGTGGGGAGACCATCTGTCTGGCGCCCCCGTTGATGACGACGGCGGAGCAGATCGATCAGATTGTGGAGATCGTGCGCGACGCGATCCAAGCCGTCGTGTAGTGTGAAGCAGGAGCAGCCATGAGCGAACAAAAACTCAATCGCATCAGCGCGAACGTGACGCAACCTCGATCGCAGGGCGCCTCTCAGGCCATGTTGTACGCCACCGGGTTGACCGAAGCGGACATGGACAAAGCGCAGGTCGGCATTGCCAGCGTCTGGTATGAAGGCAATCCGTGCAACATGCACCTGAGCGACCTGGCGGCGAACGTCAAAGAAGGGGTCGTTGCCGCCGATTTGGTCGGCATGCGTTTTAACACCATCGGCGTGTCCGACGCCATTTCCATGGGCACCCGCGGCATGAGTTTTTCGTTGCAATCGCGCGATCTCATCGCCGATTCCATCGAGACGGTCATGGGGGGCCAGTGGTATGATGCCCTCATCACCCTGCCGGGCTGTGATAAAAACATGCCCGGCGTGATGATGGCGATGGGGCGCCTGAATCGCCCGGCGCTCATGGTGTATGGCGGCACCATCCGGCCTGGCCATAGCGGCGGCAAAACCCTGGACATCGTGTCGGCATTTCAATGCTACGGCGAATATCTCGCCGAAACCATCAGCGATGCGGAACGCCAAGATATCGTCCGGCACGCCTGTCCGGGTGCGGGCGCGTGTGGCGGCATGTATACCGCCAATACCATGGCTTCGGCCATCGAAACCATGGGGATGACGTTACCGTATAGTTCATCGACCCCGGCGATGGATCCTGCCAAGCGGGAGGAGTGTGTCCGTGCGGGGCGGGCGATTCGGACCCTACTCGAGCAAGATATCAAGCCCCGGGACATCATGACCCGGGCCGCGTTCGAAAATGCCATGGTCATGGTCATGGTGTTGGGCGGTTCGACGAACGCCGTTTTACATTTGATCGCCATGGCTCGGGCGGTCGATGTGCCGCTGACGATTGATGATTTTCAGGCCACAAGCGATCGGATTGCCTACCTGGCTGATCTGAAGCCGAGCGGTCAGTACGTGATGGAAGATCTGCATACCGTGGGTGGCACGCCTGCGGTGATGAAGTATCTCTTGGATAAAGGCCTCCTGCAGGGTGACTGCCTCACGGTGACGGACAAAACCATCGCTGAAAATCTGCGCGGCCTGCCCGGCTTGCAAGCCGGGCAGAAAATCATTCATCCGTTCGAAACCCCCATTAAGGACTCCGGCCATATCCGCATTCTCAAGGGCAATCTGGCTCCCGGCGGTGCCGTGGCCAAAATCACCGGCAAAGAGGGCCTGGTGTTCAGCGGTCCAGCGCGTGTCTTCGATTCCGAAGAAGACATGTTACAGGCGCTCGAACGTGGCAACATCCAAAAAGGCGATGTCGTGGTCATCCGCTACGAAGGTCCCAAAGGCGGTCCCGGCATGCCGGAAATGCTCACGCCCACCTCGGCCCTGATGGGCGCCGGCTTGGGTAACGACGTCGCCTTGCTAACCGACGGACGCTTTTCCGGCGGGTCGCATGGGTTTCTCATTGGCCATGTCGTGCCTGAGGCGCAAGAAGGCGGTCCCATTGGGCTGCTGCAAAACGGTGATCTCATCACCATTGACGCCAAGCAAAACCGTCTCGACGCCGCGATTAGCGACGAGGAGATGGCGCAGCGCCAGGCCCAATGGACGATGCCGCCCTATAAAGCAACGCGGGGCACGCTGTATAAGTACATCAAAACGGTGAAGAATGCCTCGGAGGGGTGCGTGACGGATGAGTAGAAGGTCGGCGCGGCCGGTCGCTTACCGACGGCCGCGCGACTGCACATCGACTTGCGTGATACGAAATGTAAACGGGTAGCGAAGGGTTGCGTCGCTCGTACGCAGCGCGAGAATGAACTGAAATTCCCGTCCTTGATACGCTTCTCCCAGTGTTGCAGTCGCGCCGGAGGTCGGTACGAGGGCGCGTGCCGATGTCGAGAATTGCACGGCGCCACCGCTTTGACGCGATACCGTGACCGGATTGTAAGACTGATGTGCCCCGGCCTGGATGCGAGCCCGAAATGTGCCCCCAGGCGCAATGGCGGTTTGATCACGGAGCCAGGCCGCAGGCCGGAAAAACCAGGCCGTGCCAGTTTCGGAGGCGTCTTGGCGGCGGCCATGTGGATCGATGAAGTGTGTCTGTTCCCACACGATGGCGATGGGCTGTGTACTCTTATTGGTCACGTCTAGTTGGAGAATGCCTTTGTTGGCAACGGGCGTGACGTGAATGCGCACGCGCGCGTTCTCCCTCCCCTTGCTGTCACCAGGCGGATCGGTCATGACGTAATGATACTGAAACCGGTACGCCTGGCGGCAGGCTGTCAGGCCGATCAGCATGAGCACACAGGTAAGCAAAACCGGGCTCGTCCGCGTCCATGGTACAAGCGGCATGGGATTCCTTCCGTGCAGCGCTTTCTCATCGGTCGTGTATAAGAATGTCACACAGAGCATAGCGCTCACGACGAACGGTAGCAATACAGGACGGACAGGAAACATCCCTGCAACCGTTAGTTGCGCCTTGCCGGATGAAATCATTCCCAGCTGATAGGGGTTGTATCACAGGTAAAATTCGATCAGCGTACTCTCCGCTGGCTTATTTTGCGGGGTGAAGTCGGTATCACACGGACCGCCGGCATCCGAGAATGGGAACCATGCCCACCAAAAGGGGCCCTGGAACCAGCTCTGATTTTGGAAGATATCAAGCGTTGCTTCGTATGCAAGTGACTGCAATGCATGCCCCGCTGCACTGGGCTTCCGCTCTAACATGCGTTGGTTACATCCTCTAGGTGATTCTATACATTGTTGCAGACGTTGCAAGTCCATGGTATCGACCTGGCAATTGGCATCGATATCCGCAGGCGATAACACGTCGAGTCGTATCGTTCCTGCCAGGACTTGGTCGAGTAGACGTGCGTCTTCTTCATTGATCACCTTGTCATCATTGAGGTCGCCGATTGTGCCGAAGAAAAACGGCTCCTTAGCAGCACATGGGATGCTACGATAGCCCACTTCCGTAAACATAATAGGCTTGGCAACGCTATTGTGTAAGGCTTCTAATTCCCCAAGCCAATTGCTGCAGTCGCCGGCTTTGGGGTGAAAGGCTGGATAGCAATAATTCATCCAGCCGGCTTTGAGATCGTCCAACGACGGAGGGGTGGCATTGCTCAAGGGGAAATACGCATCGATACCGACCATGTCGAGTCTGTCCCAGAAGGGAACAAAGGCTTCTGTAAAGCCGTCCCAATTTGCCGCATAAGTCAAGATCAGGGACTCCGCTTGTGGACGTTGCTGCTTGATCTCCATATCCTGGGTTCGGATCTCACTAATGATGCGATCCCACATGTCCCGACCGATACGCCCTGGGTCTGTCATGCTTTGGAGTTCGGTTCCAATGGCGAACATCTCAACCCCATGTATGCTCGCAAGGACTGCATAGTGGAGAATGAAAGCCCGGTAACTGTCGAACCACGCGTGTACGTCTGTAGGATTGATACGTCCACGAAAGCTACCATCGCGAATGTCGACATGTGGTTTGAGTAAAATATTGAAGTCTCCTTGATCGCGTAGCCGATTGATCGTCCTAATGATCTCCTCATTCGTATGCGTCTTGACTGCATCCGGGAGGATAACGTTTGAGAAAGGATCATCCATAAACCAGGTGACCACGAGGGATACAGCATTCGCTCCAGCTTGTTGGAGTCGGCTGATGGCGTCGGTCACATTTTCAAACCGATACTTCGGCTCACATCCACCGGCCCAATTGAAATCATCGAGCCAGATTTTACCAAAGTAAGTCGCATTTGACCCACCTCCGATGGCGATCTTCAAACCGACCAGGACGACTTTTGTCGGGATCAAACTCCGGATCGATAAACTCACCGTCCTGGCATCCTGCTGATCCGGGACAGCCGTCTGGGACGTTGCGTACTGTTGCCGTGACCAGGTTCCAGTTTTGTTCTTCAATGTTCACGAAGGAGCCAAAGAAATTGCGGAATTCCTCCTGACCATCGACCATGTCAATCGACTTAGCGAACACTTGCAGACCGTTCGGACGCGACCTATCCCCGCGGCTCCCCGTCGGCGTGAAGACACGAGCCGAGATCTCGATGTTGCTGAGGTCGATGGGGCCTCTCACACATGCGGTCTCCAGTGGAGGGAGGGGCGTCGATATGTCCAAACAAGTCGGCGGGCGGAAACGCAAGTCGGCAAACACCTCGCCCTGGCTGCGTTCCGCATCCTCACCGACTAAGTCCACGTCAAGCTCCAGTGATCCTTGCCCTGAAAACGGCATATTACCTGTGACGACGGCTTTCGTGATCCCCCTCGAATTGGAGAAGGTTTGCGGTATCCATGTGGCTGTGACCGGATACTCACCACGGGTGAACGAGACGTAGCTCATGCCCTTATATAGAAACGGCATGTCATTAGATTGAGCACTGGACAGCCTAAGTAAAAGACGTGGAAGTCCTACTACTTGACATAATAAAAGTCTGCAGAGAAAGAGTATCGCCCATTTGTTGAATGGGCATATAACAAGATTCCATATACGCATAACTGCTCCCCCTTTTTGTGCTGGGTACCCCATCGTGTCTTACCAGGCCACCATATCGATGTCAATCGACCCGCTGAAGGTGTCTTGAGAGCCGCCACCACAGCCAATCTTCACACCGACGATGATAATTTGAGTCGGTTCAAAGCCCGGATCCATATGTCCACCAACCGGAGCGGTGCGTCCCGGAGTCGTCCCGATGGTCATCCATCCTGCTCGGATATTGGTAAACCTACCGAAAAACCCCCGGAATTCCGTGTCCTTGACAAAAAACTGCCAGCCGTTGGGTCGTTGCGACTCGCCAGCCGCTTCGGACGGTGCACAGACCCGGGCCGTCATGGGTACCCCTTCTAGATTGACCGGTGCCATGGTACGCATCCTGACAGGAGATGCTCGCAGGTCGACAAAGGCTTCACCCTGTGGTCTATCAGGGCTCTCGCACGCCAAGTCGACGGAACATCTGAGAGCGAAACGGCCGAGGAAGGGACGTTCGTCCGAGGCCATACATGCAGTTATAGCCTGAGAGCCTGGAAAGATTTGGGGGATCCACCCTTGCGATGTCCCATCCTCAAAACCAAAGCGCTCAATCGGACCGGGCGTCATCGGAACGGTACGCATGGCCTGACCACTCGCATGTAACGCAGAGGAGGCAAAGGGCAAGCTACCCGTTATGTTGACAAGCCCCTCCAGCTCATTAATGCCTGGTATCTCACGAAACAGCTCGGAGACGAGGCCGGAGAAACTGAAGTTTGCCGGTAACGTCCGGTCCGTATTACCCAGGAATTGGCCATTTGCATCGAACAACTCAAATGTGATGGTGTTCTCCATGTTGTGGGGGTTGACCACACTGACGGAGGTGTCATCCGCCGGTCCGATGCTATCGTGAACGAACGTACTCGAAAGCTGTCGGAGCGAGGATAAAATACTCGCTTGAGAGACCACATTGCCCCCTTCAACGTGCTGTACCACAGCTGATACGGTGACCGCAGTGCGGCCTTCGGTCGTGATTTTTAGCCAACCCACTTCGGCCGACGGGTTTGAGCTGGTCAGGGTCACACGTCCCGTTCCCATAGGAGCCACCGACCATGGAAAGGTTGCACTCAGTGCACTACCGTCAATGCTGAGCAGCAGAGGCGTACCATCCGGGCGAAAGAGTTCTCCCATACCGGCAGCCATGGACATCGAGGGGTTGGTGAAGAAAATGATAGTGCGAACGTTGTCATTTGCTGCCCCACTGGCAATGACATGGGCTAGAATCTGCTCCTCGGCATAGCCGGGTTGCACGAAGCAGAGAATGACGATGACGAACAACTGAAAGCATACGATCCTTCTCAAAAATGGATATCGCATGGTCTGCCTCCCGGCCCTGCAAATGGGCCTCTCATCACGTGTTCATGCGTCTGGTCGTATCGGAGCTGCACCCTGCATGGAGTGTAGAGCGTCATTCCTTTGCAAGCGAGGAAGGATCGCATCTTTTTTTTCGACGAAACGGACTTGATCGGAAGGCGTGATTCCATTTAGTCTAAAAATCTCCAAAGAGACAGCAGAGATGAAAATTACGAGGAGGATCGAGGATGGATCAGCTTGACTGGTATGTCACACATATCCATCAGGAGGCATATGGCAAAAAAGCTTACGAGCTTGCATATTTCATCTGCCCGAATCATGAGATCGTATGCCAAAAGATCATTCCATGCGCCGTAGAAATCGCATCGAAAAGTCTCCGGAATAGTGAGAGGACATCATCAAGCCAAAGTCATTGGAAAATATCTCTTAGCCCGCTCCAACTCTTTCAGATTGCAGTGATAGAAGCCATCCTTATTTTAGAGAAATCAGATCAGGATAGGATACCTACACCATATCGAATTTTATGTTCGTATGTTAAATTTCTCACACTGCTCACCTTACAAAAAAAATTCTTTCTATGTTGCGGTTGGGTTTTTAAAGTTCCTATGTAATGGCTCTACGAAAGAGGTTTTAGAACTCTATGATATCCTGAATATCTGTAACGTAGAAAAAATTCTTCACATATGAGTAAAATATATTCTAAGATTAGCCAGGCCATGTACAAACAATTCAATCATATGCTTCAGGCAGAAAATCAAGAATTAGTGTTACAAGACAAACCAAAGTGTGTTGAAGATGTAATTTACAATATACTAGACTATATGATACCGTGGGAGACAAACCATATACAGGACACGCATTCTTCATTCTGTGCCTGGCAAACGGCTCTCAGACAACGCAGGAAGAAATCCGGTAAGCCGTCCTTAAAGGTTTTAACACGGCAGCGACATAGGGCGCCTGAGACGGTGTTAGAAACCACGATTGCGCATGTTTGCATCGATCAGCGAATCTGTCTCGAACGCGTAAAAAGTTGGCTGCAAACTCTCAAAACCGTCTTTGACCACTGGCGACTTCCGCTTCTACAGCATGTGTCGCAGGCTGTCAAAGGGGCCATGGGTGGTTCGGATGACCTAGGTCCGCCGCCGCCGGATGTTTCAAATTGGCATGAGATCGAAGAGAAAATTATGAAAGAAATTCTCTGGTCGGAGCGTCGACAGAAATTGAAGCTCAATAGACAACAGGATAGTAGAGCGGTATTTGACGTATTGGTCGACGGCAAAGTCCATGCCTGCATTCGACAAGATGCACCCGAGCCGCTCCGGCTTTCCTTAACGGATACGGCCCGGTACATCGAAATCCAAGATCAAGAGACAGCTATCATGGTGGCAAACTGCCATCTTATGGATCCAGAGGATCTGCCAGCAAAAGGGTGGAGCCGTTCTATGGTATTGCCTGCAGGTGGGCAACTTCATGTGACGTTCATTCCCGAGAGGGAAGGTGAGGCTCTGGCAGAAGGTATGACCCTCGAATTGAATATATGCTCACCTCAAATACAGTGGATATCCATCGCTAGGTGGAAAGACAACATTCTGGTGTGGGGGGCTGAAACCGTCAGACGCATGACCCAGGGTGTCACGCAAGCGTGGCAAGCCGCTTTCCATCACGATCAAACCGAGCTGAAGACCGTTACTGGCCAAGCTCGGGCTGCCCTCCGTTCGGTTCCGTGGATCGTAGGCATCCAAAGCTTTGCTATTATGCTGCTTGTGTGTATGTTGGTGGTGCAGCATTATCGGAATCAACAGAAGCAAGCCCAAGACCAGCTCCTTTTGCAAGTCAGAACCGCCATTGCTGAGGGCTACCGAGATGCCACACGATTGTTGACCCTCACGGCCAAAACAGAGAGCGGAAAGGTATTCGAAGAGGCCCAGCGTATTCGAGTCGTCCCAGCAGTCGCCGCTGGACGCACCTATCCTTATCCCACACTGCGGCAAATCATGCCTTCAGTGGCATTTGTCAAGGGGTTGGAACATTCATCGACACTACAAGTCGAGTACGAGGTCTTTTTGCGCCAGTGGGGCGAGGTCTTTCGGGTATTGGCAGGCACGTTGATGCAGACCGGAAAAATTCCGGACGCGATCCGCGTGTTGGAATATCTTGTCCAGAGCTCCCATCTAGACTCTGAAGACGCCTCCGATAGGGAACAATTACTGGGCTTTCTCTATGGTCTGGGCGAACTGTACAAAGCCAATGGAGACCATACAGCTGCCATTGCTGTCTACGACAAAATCATGGCATATAACTTAGCCCCGAACGATCCGCGGCCCGCTCATTATGCCGGCTGGTCGTCCTATAAGCTCAAACACTATGAAACAGCTCTAGACTACTACAATCAAGCCCTACATATCGACCCGCAATATGCCAAGGTATTCTATAACAAAGCGCTGGTCTTTCACGGTCAAAATCAGGAAGAACGTTATCAAGACTATCTTGAGACGGCATTAACCTTAACCCTGCAAGCATACCACAAAGAAGGCGATGAGAATCCGAGGATTCCATTTACACTAGCCATCTTACATGCGGTTAGGGAAGAGCCCGAGGAATCTCTCGATTTTTTGGAGCGGGCATTGAGGAAGCAACCTCTGTATGTTGTACGTTCAGAGAAAGAGCACGCATTCCATGGGTTCCGTGATGATATCCATCCTTATCATGAAACGTTTAGGACGCTGCTAGACCGCTATCGGCCGCCACAGAACTCGTTTAGTGCTCGCTCCGAAGCGACGTATGACCCTACGAGATTCTATGAATAAATCGAGACTTGGTGATAAGTCCTGAGCCGCGTCAGAACTTGGTCTGATAAGGCCACCTCTGTAGCATAGAGGTACCCCAACCATTCCTATCCGCATTGTGTGTGGCCCAAGCAAAAGGAGCTCACTGTGCCGGCACGACCACCACGCGACACCATGGCCTTCATGGCACGCGTCAAGACTTGCCTCCAGGCGACTTATGGGAATCGACTGTGCGGCGTTGTCCTCTACGGCTCTGAGGCCCGTGGCGACGCGACTTCGGATAGTGATGTGGACCTTCTCGTCCTCCTCACTGGCCCAGTCACACTAGGCAAAGAGTTACGCACGATCATCGACGTCCTTTACCCTCTGCAATTGGACATCGAACGGCCTCTTCATGCGTTGCCAGTTGACATTGAGGTCTATGATGCCGGGGAATTTGCCTTATATCGCAACGCCAAGCAGGAAGGAATTCGTACTTGAATACAGAAGCCTCTGCGTTTTGGTCTCGTGCCATACAGGCTTTTCACACCGCGACTCACCTCACGTCTCTGGATGCAGATGCCGCGGCCTCACGAGCCTTCTATGCGGCCTTTTATGCCGTTTCCGCCCTGTTTGCCCGCCAAGGGAGAACGTTTTCCAGACACTCGGCTTTAGAAGTCGCGGTGCATCGGGATTTGGTGCGGGAGGGTCTCTGGCCCACGGAACTTGGGAGGGAGTACTCCTTCCTGCTCAGACTTCGAGCCACAAGTGATTATGGTGGCGGGACGCACGTATCAAACGATGAAGCAGTCGAAGCTGTAGAGGCGGCTCATCGCATTCTCCAGGCTGTCCGCAACACGAGCCCGGAAGCCTTTTCGGAGATTGATGGGACGCAGTTCTGAACCTCTTTTGATGGCGTCTCCGTGCATCATTACCCATTACGCTCGGGGCGGATGCTGCCGGAACCCATCCACGATGGCCGACCCGTGCGTACCCATACGCCTTGACGACGCCTGATGGCCCCAAGTTCCGTATCCGGTTGCTCGCTCATCTGGCTGGTCATCATACGGCTTACGAGAGCCCATGGCTGATGATCTCACCGCCACGTTCCTGGCAATTCGGTTCCCTTGTGCTGTCCGTACATCATATTTTTGATGCGATCTATGAGACATCAATCCCGTTTGTGAATCAAGGGGCCAGGCGCAGCAGTCATACCGTTACCCTGGCGGCGGCAGTCGCGCTCATCGACCGGTGTGCCTGATTGCTGGAACCTATATCATTCCCTCAAGAACCAGGCTCCAAAACATAGAGAGTATTGACACTGGCCATGAGAACACAGTATAGTCCTGGAGCGCTCAAAGCCGTGCAGAGCGTATCGTCACCACAAAGGGAGCTTAGGCATCCTGCCTATGGCAGTACAACCACACAAGATTCGGCTTGAAGCCTCCTCCTATTGTCAACTGCGGTGTCCGGCCTGCCCCAATACGACGCACGCCATTCAACCCGTGATTAGCGGCGGCTCCCTCACCCTGAAAAATTTTCAAACTCTCCTTGCCAATAATCCCCGAATTGCAGAAGTCCAACTGGCCAATTATGGCGAAATATTTCTCAATCCGGAGTTATTAGAGATCATCAAACATTCCCATGAGCGAGGCGTCGTGCTGCGCGCGACGACTGGCGTCAATCTCAATCATGTCAAACCGGATGTCCTAGAGGGATTAGTGCGGTACACGTTTCGTAGTCTCACCTGTTCGATCGATGGGGCCAGTGACGAAACCTACAAGATCTACCGCGTCCGCGGCAACTTTGATCGGGTCATTGACAATATACGCACGATCAATCATTTTAAACAAGCATATGGATCACGCTATCCGCTCTTAACCTGGCAATTCGTCATTTTTGGGCATAACGAATACGAATTGCCACGCGCCCGTGCGTTAGCCCGCGAGTTACACATGGACTTTCGTCCGAAACTCTCCTGGGATCCCGACTTTTCGCCCATACGAGATGCGGCGTTCGTCAGGAAGGTAGTGGGTCACCGGGCCGCTTCACGCGAAGAATATGCGCAGAAACGTGGTGTGGCGTATTTCGATCACTTGTGCCATCAACTCTGGGAAGAGCCTCAAATCAATTGGGATGGGAAAATTTTAGGCTGCGCCCGGAATTTTGGGGGGGACTTCGGTGGCAATGCGTTTACGGACGGGCTGGACAAGAGTCTCAACAGTGAAAAACTTACTTATGCCCGAAAGATGCTGCTCGGCAAACAGCCGCCGCGGCCCGACATCCCCTGTAGCAGCTGCGATGTCTACCTCACACGGCAAGCGCATGGCACCACTTTGCAGCGGGGCTTGCGAAGAACCGTGTATCGAGCGGGACGGGCCGTGTACCGCTATCTCCGAACACGTTGCCTGCAGCCGTGGGTCTGGTGGTTATCCAGAAAATAGCATGTCATGTTTGTCTGGGGCGACTTCAGGCATCAGGCGAGGCTCCCGCCCCGCCATCGTGATTAGCCCTTGGTCAATTCTGCGCGGACAATGTTGGCGCCAGCCACCATCGCATGCAATTTGCCCACCGCCATGTGGCGCGGACTCCAGCCAAAGCCGCAGTCGGGATTGATGTAGACTTTGTCCGCGTCGGCATATTTCAACACGGTACGCAGACGCTCGGCCACATCTTCCGGGCTTTCGGGGTGGAACGATTTCACATCGATAATCCCGGCACCCAATTCTCGCCCGTCGTTCCAATCCTTCCACTTTTCAATTTCAGCCAGTTCACGGCTGGCGTATTCCAGCACGAACTGATCCGCACGCGCTTCCAGAGCGCCCGGGAAGTAATCACGGTAGTGCCGATTAAAACGGGCGCGGCCAAAACGATTGCCAAAACAAATGTGAAACGCCAGCTTGGCCTCAACGCCTTCGGTCGCCAAGTTGAACAAACGCGCCATTTCTGCGCCCGTGACGTTGCCCCGTGCCGGCTCATCGAGCTGGATAAATTGAGCGCCGATGTCCACGAGCCGTTTCAGCTCCGTGTTGATCACATGCGCGAATTCTTCGGCAATTTCGACCGTGTTATTATAGATGTTGTTCGGACGAATGCGGGAGCCAAAGGTGAGCGGGCCGGCACACGTCACTTTCGTCGGCTTCTGCGTGTGGGCGATGAGATACTCGAATTCCTGCACGATGCCCAACCCCTCCGGCGCCTGAATCTTGCCGACGGCCTCGTAGCGCGTCTGCTGATCATAGCCCCAGGGGCCCGCCTGCCGAGCCACGGGGAGGGCGCGAATGCCCTCGATAATGCGGTAATAGCCATCCACGTAGCCGTCTAGGCGGCGCGATTCGCCATCGGTAATAATGTCAACGCCGGCGCGTTCCTGATCGAGAATGGCGATATCGACGGCATCGCTCAGTAACTCCTCCAGATCGTACGGTCCCCACTGGCCTTGCTCGGCCAAATCCTTGCAGGTATGCCACCAGCCGGGTTTAGCGTGGGAGCCGACCACGGTGGTTGGAAGGATCGGCAGGTCGCTCATGCCCTATTCTCCTTTCCCACATAGCGTAACAGACCGCCGGCCAGCAGGATGTGGCGTTGACGCGGGGTCAGCTCGACAGACGTTTCGATTGTGGTTTGCTTCGTGTGGTTGTGCACCAGCAAGGTCGTAGCTCCCGCTTCCAGGCTCTGACGCACCTCCTGCATGTCTAATTGATCGTCAGGGTCAAAGGCCTCGTAATCCTCCTCGTGCACGAACGTCAACGGCAGCACCGCATAGTTGATCAGATTGTCCCGATGAATCCGCGCAAAAGACTTGGCCAGGATGGCCTTGACGCCGACATACATCGGACACAGCGCCGCATGCTCGCGTGAACTTCCCTGCCCATAGTTCTGCGCCGCCACGAGAAAACCACCCCCCCGTTCTTTGACCCGCTCGACAAACGTCGGATCGACGTAGCGAAAGAGATATTCGGCAATGGCCGGGACATTGGACCGCAACGGCAACACTTGCGGCCCAGCCGGGAGAATATGATCGGTGGAAATATTGTCCTCGAGTTTGAGCAGCACGGCGCCACTCAGCCCCTCCTCGAGGTCGCCACGCGCTGGCAGGGGTTTGATATTTGGCCCCCGGCGAATGTCAATGGCCTCCGGGCGATCGGCCGGCGGTAAAATCCCGCTGTCGTCGATCAAATACGTGTCCGGAAGGCCGATGTATGCCGTCGCATACGCACGTGGATCGGCGATCTCCCCGGCCATGGCCGCGGCCGCGCAGGCGGCCGGACTCGCCAGATAGACACGATTGTTGGGATCGCCGGAGCGGCCGGGGAAATTGCGGTTGAAAGAGCGCACGGAGACTGCGTCGAAAGATGGCACTTGACCCATGCCGGCACAGGGGCCGCAGGCCGATTCCAGAATGCGGGCGCCGGCGGCAATTAAATCGGCCAGGGCGCCATTGCGTGCGATCATTTGCAGCACCTGGCGAGATCCCGGACTCACCACCAGACTGACGTTCGGATGGGCGCTGCGCCCTTTCAGCATGGCCGCGACGGTCATGAGGTCGCTATAGGACGAGTTTGTACAACTGCCAATGGCGACTTGATTCACCGGGATGCCGCGCACGTCGGTGATCGGACAGACGTTATCGGGGCTACTCGGTTGCGCAATTAAGGGTTCTAGGGTGTCGAGATCGATGCGTATGTGCTCACCGTAAGCCGCGCCGGGATCGGCAGATTGCGGCGAAAAATCGTGGGCGCGCTGCTGCCGTTCGAGATAGGCGAGCGTGCGCGCGTCGCTGGGAAAAATCGAGGTCGTCGCCCCCAGCTCGGCCCCCATGTTGGTAATCGTCGAGCGCTCTGGCACGTCCAAGTTGGCGGCCCCCGGTCCGTAGTATTCCAGCACTCGCCCAACCCCGCCTTTGACGGACAAGCGGCGCAGCATGTCGAAAATGATATCTTTCGCCGTCACGCCGGGTTGCAACTGCCCGTGCAACTCGACGCCAACCACGGCCGGCATGCGCAGAAAATACGGACTCCCGGCCATGGCAATCGCGACATCCAGACCCCCGGCGCCAATCGCCAACGCGCCCATGCCGCCACAGGTCGGCGTATGGCTATCGGTGCCCAACAGGGTGCTGCCGGGCACGGCAAAGCGTTCCAAATGCACCTGATGGCAGATGCCATTGCCCGGCCGGGAATAGTACAGGCCATATTTGGCCGCCACATCCTGCAGGTAGACATGGTCGTCGGCGTTGCGAAAATCCCCCTGCAACATGTTGTGATCGACGTAACTCACCGACAACTGCGTCCGCACCCGAGGCACACCGATGGCCTCGAACTGTAAGTAGGAAAGCGTACCCGTCGCGTCCTGGGAGAGCGTCTGATCGATGCGCAGCGAGATTTCCTCGCCTGGCGCCATCTCCCCGCTGACCAAGTGGGCGTTGGTCAATTTTTGCGTTAAATTCATGCGCCATCCGCCTCGAACCAGGGTTTCCCGTCCATATATTGCAGCGGCACCAGGATGGTACCTTCCATAATCCGGCGGGCCGTACGCTGCGTCGTGACACTTTCGGCAAACCACGTTGCGCCCTGGCGTCTGACTTTGGCCCCGACTTCCATGATGCCGGCCGGATGTCCGAGGCGCAGGCGCTCTGGCGTCTCGGCTTGTGACACCTCGTGCACCACCGTTTCTTCGACCGCTGCGGCTACGGCCGTGCACATCGAGGCCGTCGCGGGCAATGTCCGGTGCGTATTTTCCATCGAAATGGCACGCGCCACCACATCGATCTGCCGCAC
The DNA here is from genome assembly GCA_965178525.1 of uncultured bacterium. Lineage (GTDB taxonomy): Bacteria > Tectomicrobia > Entotheonellia > Entotheonellales > Entotheonellaceae > CBCXVS01. The sequence continues at coordinate 20,811 of CBCXVS010000096.1, forward strand.
CGAAACGGTCTTCCCACTGCTCGTCGAATAGGCGGCAGGCGACGCCACCATGGCGATTTTCGGGATCGCTTTGACGCGCTCATGCGCGTCTTCAACACTGCTGGCAAGTCCCAGCAAGACCGCACCCTGGCACCGAATTTCTTCTAGGCGGGCTTGCAAGGTCCGATCACTGTCCAAGTCGGGCGCCAGACGCGTCGCATCGGCTCCCAGTTCCTCGGCGCGGACATAGACCATCGGCAGGGCCGCATCGACGATGGACATGGTCACCTGCGAGCCATCATTCAGAGTCATGACTTGGCGCGGCACGCCCGTCGGTAGGAGGCTCCCGCCTAACGACCCACCCGGCTGCAGATACTCCAGCGCCACCCGCGCCCCGGGACCGGGCACGCCATCGATGCGGTAATCGCCTTCCACGTCCGCCTGCCCATCACGCACCGGCACGTGCGCAATGTAGCGTTTGCCGGTATTGGTTGCCAAGACCCGCACCTGCGTCACCGGTTCGACGGCAGGTATCCAGCCTTCGTCAATCACAAACGGCCCCACCGCGGACGACATGTTGCCGCAAGTACCCCCCCAATCCACAAATGGCTTTTTCACATCGACCTGCGCGAAGTTGAACGTCACCTCGCTCTCGCCATCCGTGCAACGGCCGATGATCGCCGCCTTACTCAACGACGAAATGCCACCCCCCAGTCCGTCGATCTGCCGTCCATCCGGATCGGGACTGCCGAGCGCGGCGAGAATGATACGCTCCCGCGTGAGCTGATCGTACGGGGCCATGACGTCTTCCGCAAAGAACACGGCTCGGCTCGTACCGCCTCGCATAAAAACGGCCGGAATTTTGACTTGCATGCGCGCGTCCCTCTCTTCTCACTCTATCAGATTACAGCTTGCGATCGCGGTGCCCAACATACCGGGCACGCGGCCGAATGAGCCGGTTATTGGCATACTGCTCAACAATGTGAGCCGACCAGCCGACAATCCGCGCGCTCGCCACGACGTTGGTAAAAATATTGAGCGGAAAGCCTAAATGATACAACACCGCGGCGGCAAAATAGTCCACATTCGCAATGATCCCCTTGGTTTCCCGCATCCGCTCCTCGGCCTTGGCCGCGATGTCGAACCACTTGGTATCCCCGCGCACTTCACCCAAATTCTGCGCCATACCCCGGAGCTGCGCGGCACGGGGGTCCCCCGCCCGATACACCCGGTGCCCGAACCCGGAGAGTTTCCGCCTGGCAGCAAGTGCCTCATCCACATAGGCCGCGGCCTTGTCGGGTGCGCCAATATCGAGGAACATTTCCATGGCCCCATCGATCGCTCCGCCGTGCAACGGGCCCTTGATGGCGCCAATGCCCGCCACCACGGAGGAGTAGTAATCTGACTCTGTCCCGACCACAACCCGGCAAGCAAAGGTGGAGGCATTCGTTTCGTGCTCGGCATAGAGGATCAACGTCGTATCGAACGTGCGCGTCGTGGTCTCGTCTGCCTGCTCCCCGGTGAGCATGTAATAATAATTGGCCGCGTGACTCAGAGATGGATCCGGTGTGATCGGCTCTTTGCCCTGTTGCAACCGGGCCTGGGCCGCGACAATGGTCGGCATCTGGGCCGTCAAGTTTTTAGCTTTACGGATATTGTCGTCGAAACCGATGTCATCGGCATGGTCGTCCATGGCGCCCAGCATCGACACCGCCGTGCGCAGCCCTGCCATCGGGTGTGCAGACGCTAGCAGCCCCCGCAAGAGGTCGAGAACCGGGGCAGGAACCGCGCGCCGGCCGGCGAGGTCATCACGAAACGCCTGCAGGTCGTCGCCCTGTGGGATACGGTCGTACCACAACAAGAAGGTGATTTGCTCAAATGTTAGCGTTTGGGCAATATCGTTGATATGATAGCCCCGAAAGGACAGTTCCGGGATGGAGCCGTCGATAAACGCAATGCTCGATTCACAGGCCAACACCCCTTCGAGCCCTGAAATCACCTGTTCGGTTGCCTCACTCATGATGCACCTCCGAAAATGCGGAACGCGGCGTGTAGAATGCAGAGGGTCAGCATCGCCCCTTTTCCCTGGCGGGTCAAGAGGAAAGACGGCAAAATGGCATCGTGCAACTTGAAAGGAGATGCGTATGGAGGTGCATACTGGACCATTGTTACTTCTTGTGCAAGCCAATGTCGCGCCAGAGCATGAGCGGACGTTCAACATCTGGTATTACCAGCACGTGCCGACCTTGCTGGAAATTCCAGGCTATCTGTGGGGCCGTCGGTATGTCAACGTCGTCGGCGACACCAAGTAGCTGGCGCTCTATGCCATTGCTGACGAGTCCTATCTGGCCAGCCTGCTCGGCCCGGAAGCGGAAAAACGGCATGCGCTGGCCAACCGCGAGTTCGCCAAGTTTGACCAGCTACAAGGCCTGAGCGATGTATGGATTAACGTCTACCGGCAACTCTCGGGGACGCATCTGGGCCGCCCGTTGTTGCGACAGGATTTGCCGCTGAGTGTGGTGTGCTGGATTGTCGCGACGCGGGGCAGGAACAGGACTTTAACGCCTAGTACACACACTCGCATGTCCCCAATCTGACGCGGATTCCCGGCTATGTCTCCGGCGCTCGATTTCGGCTCATTGAGCACCCGGCCCTGGACTGGCTTAACATGGGCCCCACCTATCTTGCGCTCTACGAACTGGAAAACCTAGATTGCATCCCGAGCCTGGCTGATCCGGAGCAGATGCGCCCCGAAGC
>CBCXVS010000097.1:0-23512 GCA_965178525.1 uncultured bacterium
TGAGGCTGAAGGGCATGCTTATCTGGACCTAGGCACGTATGACACGTATGAAATGAGTCCCGACCATACGCTCTTAGCATACTCACTCGACACTGATGGCTCCGAAACCTACACCCTCTCTGTCAAGGACCTGAGGACAGGTGCGCTGTTGCCCGATCAGATCCCCAACACGAGTTACGCCCTCGAATGGGGGAACGATAATCACACCCTATTCTACACGACGCAAGACCACGCCAAACGTCCCGATAAACTCTTTCGCCACCGTCTGGGCACGGATAGCAGCGAAGACGTAGAGTTGTATCACGAAACCGATGCACTCTATTACGTCAGCCTCTACAAAACCAAAGACAAAGCGTATCTCCTCCTCGATGTCCGAAGCATTGAAACGGCTGAAGCCTATACGCTGTCTGCCGACACTCCACTGGACGATTTTCGGCTCATACACCCGCGCCAAGTTGGGATGCGGTACCAGATCGAGCATCGTCATGGGACGTATTACATTCTCACCAATGACGCCGCCACGAATTTCAAGCTTATGACCACCCCCGTGTCCCAGCCCGGCAAAACGCACTGGCAAGAATTGGTTCCCCACCGTGAGACCGTCAAGCTGGATGCCATGGCCGTATTTGCCGACCATCTGGTGCTCTATGAACGCGAAAACGGGCTCAAAACCATACATGTAAGGCGTTTTGACACCGGAGAGACGCATGCCGTCGACTTTCCGGAACCCGTTTACACCTTTTCGTCCCATGGCAACCCTGACTTTCACAGCCAAATACTGCGCTTCACTTACATGTCATTGACAACGCCCGATACGGTCTACGATTATGACATGAATACGCACACGCGTGAGCGCAAAAAACAAAAGCCTGTGCTGGGAGGTTTCGACCCCGAGACGTATCAATCGGAACGCGTGACGGCCACCGCACCGGACGGGACAAGTGTCTCCATTTCCCTCGTCTACAAGAAAGGTATGCAGCGCCATGGCCAAAACCCCTGTGTCCTGTATGGTTATGGCGCTTACGGCGCCAGTATGGAGCCTTGGTTTAGCAGTAACCGCCTGAGTTTGCTGGATCGTGGCTGTATTTACGCCATTGCCCATGTCCGCGGGGGGCAAGAGATGGGACGGTCCTGGTACGACCAGGGGAAACTGTTGTCCAAGACCCATACTTTCACAGACTTCATCGCCTGTGCTGAGATGTTGATTGCTGGCCAATACACCTCCCATGACAAACTGGCCATTATGGGTGGTAGCGCCGGTGGTCTGCTCATTGGAGCCGTTCTCAACATGGCGCCATCCGTGGCCAAAGTGGCGGTGGCTCAGGTGCCCCTTGTCGATGTGCTCACGACGATGCCCGATGCCTCTCTTCCGCTGACCGTGAGGGAATACGAAGAATGGGGCAACCCGAACGACCCGATCTATTATGACTATATCAAGTCCTATTCCCCATACGATAATGTGGAGACAAAAACGTGTCCCCACCTCCTGGTGACCGCCGGGCTCAATGATCCGCGCGTGCCGTATTGGGAACCGGCCAAGTGGGTCGCGAAACTCCGCGCCACCCAAAGCGGTACGAATCGTTTACTGCTGCAAACGAACATGGACGCAGGACATGCGGGGGCGTCCGGCCGCTACGATTTTCTACACGAGATCGCCTTCGAGTATGCGTTTATCCTCGACACGTTAGGGGTCACGGGAGATCAGCATGAGTGAAAATCAGGCGCGTTAAGGCTGGCCGCCCCGATAATAATCGCCACCTGATCTTGTCGCTTCATGCCACCCTCTCCTCCGGTCGTTCTCCGGCCTCAGTACGAGCGCGGCATCCCAAGCACGTGTTCGCCAAGATAATTCAGCACCATCTGCTGGGAGACAGGCGCAATCTTGTACAAGCGAATCTCCCGGTAGAGCCGCTCGACATCGAACTCTTTGGCATAGCCGAACCCGCCATGGGTCTGCACGGCATGATCCGCCGCATCACATCCGGCGTCTGCGGCTAACAGCTTCGCCATATTCGCCTCGGGACCACAGGGTAGACCGTGATCGTAGAGCCAAGCGGCCTTGAACACCATCAATTCCGCCGCCTCCAAGCGGGCGTATGCTTCTGCCAGTGGGAATTGAATCCCTTGATTCTTCCCGATCGGCCGGCCGAATACCGTGCGGTCTTTGGCATACTGTACAGCCTTGTCCAACGCCGCTTTGCCAATACCGACGGCTTCGGCCGCAATGACGATGCGTTCGGGATTCAAACCATCGAGCAAATGATAAAAGCCCTCGCCTTCTTGTCCGACCAGGTCCGCATGCGGAACACGGAAATGGTCAATGAACAACTCGTTGGAATCAACCGCATGACGACCCATCTTCTCGATGGGTCTTATGGTAATGGCCTCACGGTCGATTTCGGAAAAGAACAACGTCATGCCCTTCGTTCTTTTGTCGACCTGCTCGATTGGCGTCGTCCGGGTTAAAATGAGAACCCGATCGGCATTCTGCGCGTTTGTGCTCCAGATTTTGCGGCCGTTGATGACCCAATCATCGCCATCTCGCACCGCCGTCGTTTCGATGTGTACCGTGTCCGTCCCGACGTTCGGCTCGGTGACGGAGAAGGCTAACTTCATCTCACCGTTAGCGACCAGGGGCAGATAGCGCCGCTTCATGTCTTCACTGCCATACTTGATCACCGGCTGTGGGGGAAACATCGAAAAGTGGATGGGCGAGGCCCCGGATGTACCGGCGCCAGAGGCACAAATCTCACCCAAGATGATGCTGGCTTCGGTGATGCCAAGGCCCCCGCCCCCATATTCGGCCGGCACCACGGCGCCCACCCACCCGGCGGCAGCCAATTCGTTGAAAAACGCATGGGGGTATTCGCCTGTGCTGTCCAATTCCCGCCAATAACTCCAGTCAAATTTCCGCGCCAGGTTACGCACTTCGGTGCGGATGAGCTGCTGTTCGTCGCTCAAAGCAAAATCCATCCCATGCCTCCTTCCACGGCTCGATGTAGCAAAACTAATAAGTACCGAAGCAAAATTAGGCTCTTCCTCACTTTTGGTGAAAACGGGGGAAGTAGCCATTGAGGTCGTAACTGCTCCCATAGAAATGGACGATTAAGCATCAGATTAAAAACGAGTTTGGAAGTCGATTGCATTCTTTCGTTATCGAAGAGCCTGCCTCAACTGGCCTGCATCACCAAAAGTGAGGAAGAGCCCAAAATTAATTTCATAAAATATCCCACGGGAATCTGTCAAATTAATTTTGTCCGACCACTTAAGTTAGTCTCATGACTCGGAGGGCAGTATAGGGGACGAGGAATTGGCCTGGCAAGGGAAAAGGTGGATTTCAAGGCGCCCAGTTGTCGCCGCGCCTTTGTCCGGCAAGCCTGATCTGCAGCGCTGCAGGGGTGGCAATAGATATAGCCACCCCTGCCACTACGCACCCTTACGTGGCGGCAGCTTGACCACAGTAAACCAAAAGTTTTCGATACTGCAAATAGCCTTGGCAAACTGGTCCAAGCCCATGGGCTTCGTGATGTAACAGTTCGCGCCCAGATCATACGCCCGTTCAATATCGCTATCGCTGTCCGACGTCGTCAGCACAACGACCGGAATGGAGCGCAGAGCAACATCCTGTTGCATGTCCTGCAACACTTCACAGCCATTCTTTTTGGGCATATTGAGATCGAGGAGCATTAAATCCGGACGCACAGCATCCGCATACGGTGCTTCGCGCCTCAGGTATGCCATCGCTGACGCGCCGTCGTTGACGACATCGAGATGGAGGGCAATCTTCGCCTCATCAAGCAGTCGTTTAGTCAACGTCACATCAGCCGGATCGTCTTCGACCAACAGGAGCTGAATTGTTCTATTCATCATGACGGTTGCACCCCTTCATTGCCATGGACATAGCCGTTTAGGCCTGTACGAGGACAGCCGGAATCGTAAAGTAAAACGTTGCCCCTTTGCCAATTTCCGATTCTACCCAAATATGACCTCCATGGCGCTCCACGATCTTCCGACAGATCGCCAGCCCAATACCCGTGCCAGGATATTCCGTGCGCGCATGTAAACGCTGGAACATGATAAAAATCCGCTCAGCATATTGCGCCTCGATACCAATACCATTGTCTCGCATCGTAAACAGCCAAGCATCGTCCCTGAGAGCGGCGGCGATATGGATGCGCGGGGGGACAGCTCGGTTAAATTTCAGCGCATTATCAATCAGGTTGTGCAACAGTTGCCGCATGAGCACAGGTTGCGTCATCACCCGTGGTAGCAGGTCGTAGGTCACCTCGGCTCGCTGTTGTTGAACTGCCGCATCTAGCTCAACCAGGGTCTCTTTGAGGAGCACGTCGGCGTCCGCCGGTTCCAAAGACCCAGTGTTTCTGCCAATACGTGAATAGACTAAGAGATCGCGAACGAGCCCTTGCATGCGGGTCGCCCCATCAATGATGTAGCCCATATAGGTGTCCGCCTCAGCGTCCAGCCGGTTTGCCAGGTGCCTGGTAAGTAACTCGCTGAAGCTGACGACTTTGCGGAGGGGCTCTTGCAGCTCGTGCGACGCCACATAGGCGAATTGTTCCAATTCGGCGTTGGTACGCGCCAACTCCTCAGCGCGTTTTGCCAAGGCGACTTCGGCCCGTTTCCGTTCGGTAATATCGCGAAGCATCGCCAACACGGCTGGCTGTCCATCATACCTGACGGGCGTGGCTCGCGATTCTACATGGACGGTACGACCATCAAGGCGTAGAAGCTGGAGTTCGATCTGCTCAATCCGTTGCCGCGCCTGCGAGACGATGTGAGCCCGTGCTTTTACGGTTGACAAATCATCGGGATGAATGACGTCCCAAATCGATTGGCCAACAAGCGCCTCTGGCTGCGTGGCGCCCAACAGGGTCGCTCCCACCGGATTGATATAGACGAAATGCTCTCCGTCATGCACATAAATGGCATCTGGCGACATGTCAACCAATTGTCGATACCGTTCTTCGCTTTCTTGCAGCGCTTCTTCCCTAGCGCGTAACGTCCGGATGTGCCGATGCTGACGCCGCATCATCACGATGAGCACCATACCCATGCCGAACACTGTGCCCATCATAGCCAGCCCGAACCCTTGCCAACCCATGTAGCTAGTCTCCGCCATGCTGTTGTAGGGTCCGAGCGCGAAACCAGTCTGTAACATCCGATTCCAAAAAACGCCACTGCCCGCCGATTTTTGCGCCTGGGAGTTCCCCTTTCTGTGCTAGGGCATAGACCGTTTCAACGTTCAATTTGAGGAACTCTGCAACTTCGGAGGCAGTGAGAAAAACATCAGACATGATGGACCTCGTGTTCATGAATCCACAGCATAAGTCGATAGATTCCGAAGAATATCCCCATTCTGGACCTTCTATCGGCAATTCTGGGAAAATCTCTTAATCAAAGAGCGGTCAGCTCTCAGCGGTCAGTTCTCCGTAAACAGATAGGCCCGACTTGACGCTCTCCCGCGTGTGCCGTAAGCTGCTGGACGATATGTATCATGAAGCAATGACGGTATGCAGACAGAAGGGACAGGTCATGGCCATCAGCATTACCTCGAATCGCTTTCACGAGCAATTTAGCACCCCCTCAGGCTGAGCGGTGACCAAGCTGCGGGACTATATGACGCCCTACGTGCAGGAATTCATCCAGCATCACCGTTTGTGATCATGGCGACCAGCGACCAGGAAGGACGCTGCGATACGTCGCCTAAAGGAGGAAAACCCGGCTTCGTTCGCGTCTTGGATGATCGTCATTTGTTGCTGCCTGACGTAGCGGGGAACAAGCTGTTTCAATCATACGGCAACATGGACACGAATCCGCACGTTGGCCTGCTATTTTTTATTCCGGGCGTCAACGATACGGTGCGCGTCAATGGCGCGGTGACAATCGTGGACAAAGCAGAATTAGAGCGGCGCAATATCACCATGTCCCTCTACAACCCCGATGATAATGCCATGCATCGGCAAGGGATTCTGATCGACGTCGAGGAAGCCTACGGCCACTGTCCACGGGCGCTCAAATTTTCCCAGCTCTGGGATGTCGAGCAGATTCAGGCCAACCAGTCGGACCGGCCGATCTCAGACCGGCCGTCTAATAGTTAGCTCTCAGCTAAAAGCAAAGAGGGTACGCCTCTGGCGACAGGAGATGATAGCATTTGCCATGGCTTTTTAGAGCTGAAAGCTGAGAGCTGACAGCTATTAGCTACTTCCCTCGCTCTCTGCCAGGGGCGGCACGGCGCAGGAGTACTCCCGGAATACAAGGTAGGAGGCGGGCCAAGATGGCCATCTGCCAGGGAAACGTGTAGACACGCCGTTTTTGTCGAATCGCATGGACGATCTTTCGGGCTGCGACGTCAGTCTGGAGCAGAAAGGGCATGGCAAAATCGTTGCAGTCTGTCATCTCCGAAACGACGAAGCCGGGATTGATCGTGGTGACGATAATGCCGTGAGGACGCAGCGTCCAACCGTAGCCTTCCATGAGGGCACGCACGGCCATTTTCGTGGCGGCATAAGTCGTCGAGCCTGGCAGGGCCCGAAAACCGGCGACCGAGGCGATGGCAACGAGGTGGCCACCTTGCTGCTGGATCATACGCGGCACGAAGGGTAGCAGGGTATTGAGCAGGCCGATGACGTTGACCTCGAAGGTCTGAGCATGATAGACGGGGTCGCCAGAGGCTAGATCGTCCGGATTTCCTACCCCCGCATTGGCGATGACGAGATCGATACCCGCAGCCTCGGCGAGGAAGCGTTCAGTGTAGGCGCGCATCGCAGCAGAATTCCGCACATCAATCGGCTCCGCGATCACATCTGCGCCCTGCGCCTCACAGTGCTGCGCCACCTCTGCCAGGCGGTCGTGACGCCGCCCGATCAGGCCAATCCTGCTTCCGGATTGCGCATAGTGGAGGGCGAGCGCTTTGCCAATGCCCGATGTGACACCGGTAATCACAATGTTCATGGCTCAGGCTCAGGCTGATGGAGCCGACGCGATGTAGCGCACCGAGTAGCGCCGTTCGGCGATCACAAAGCTTACCAAAGACGCCCCTATGAGAGCTAACAGTCCCAAGGTAAAGGAAATATCGTAGCTGCCGGTCATATCGTAGAGCACGCCTGCGAGCCACACGCTGGCGCCACCGCCAAGCTGGTGCACCAACAAGGCAATGCCACTGAGTGTCCCCAAAGCGCGCATGCCATACACCTCTCCGGTTAACGCGGTCACGGATGTCGGCGATGCCAACCAGGAGATTCCGGCCAAAACGGCAAACACGTATAACGCCAGGTCGTGGCGCCAAAACAGGAGGACGGCGAACGCCAGGCCACGCACCAGATAGGTCAGACTCAAGACATTCTTACGGCCTAACCGGTCAGAGACAGCGCCAGCAAGCAGCGCGCCTAGGGCGCTAAACACGGACAGTACGCCATAGGCCGAGGCCGCCGTCTCAGCGGAAAATCCGCGGTCTGTGGCAAAGGGAATGAGGTGGGTAAAATACAAGGATACCGTCATACCACAGACAAAGTAGCCGGCATTAATCTGCCACAGGGGGCTGCTCCGCAAGGCCGTGCGCCAGTGTTCCGTTTCCAGCGGTCCCTGCACCACCGGCGGCTGGCCCGGGGCGCTGGCAGGGGTCTCTTCATGAGGTCGCCGCCGTGGAATCAACAGCGCCAGCGGCACCGTCATAATGATCACGATAAGCCCGAGATAGATATGGCTCATGCGCCAACCCATGGCCTGCAACATCTGGGTGCTGACCCAGACGAGCGACAATTGCCCAAGTGCGGTTCCGGCGTTATTGATACCAATCGCCAACCCCCGGCGATGCGCAGGGAACCATTGCGCCACCAGGACATTGGTCAGCGAAATCGAGGCGCCGGCAGTGGCAACCGCCAGGACAATACCGTAGATCAGGAGCAAATACCCGACACTGTGGGTCATGCTAAGCAACGCTACTCCACTCCCAAATGTGATCACACTCCCCGTAAAAAGCCATTTGGCTCCGTAACGATCCATCACATAGCCAATGAAGGGCTGCAAAAACCCGCTCAACCAGATATTGATGGCCACGACCATGGAAATCGTGCCTCGATTCCAGCCCAAGTCGGCGATGATCGCCTTAAAAAATACCCCGAGGGTCGAGCGCGTGCCCATCGTCATAAATACGATGGCGAAGGCTGCGGCAAGAATCACCCAACGGTACCCGCTCTGCTCCTGGTCGTGCGTGGCGTGCGTCATACGTCCTCCGACGATATAGCTGTAGCGTGATGTTGCGCACAACCTTAACATGCGCTGTATAGACACACAAGCAAGGTCCCAACACGCTGGGCAGACAACCCGCCGGGTAGCGGTGAGAGTCCGTTCTGCGAACCGCAAAACCACGATGAAAAATGTGTAACGAGCAGGGGACCAGGAGGCTCAGGTGGTTGCAGGGGGTACGGAGAGCAACGCATTATCAATAAGGCGCGTGGCGCCAACGTAGACGGCGAGCGCAACTAAGACAGTGTCGGACAGCGTATCGATAGTTTGGAGCGTGTGCGGATCACAGACCACGACGTAATCGATCTGCGCGTGTGGCTGCTGTGCGATCGTGTCTCGCAAGGCGGTCTCGAGTTCCCTACCAAGCCGCTCCCCCTGGGCGATCCGCTCTTCAGCGAGTTGCAAGGCACGTGAGAGGATTAACGCTGCCTGGCGCTCTTCGGCGCTGAGATAAGCATTGCGCGAACTCATCGCGAGACCGTCCGCCTCACGCACAATCGGACAGACGACAACGGTCAGTGGCATATCCAAATCCGTTACCATGCGCTGAATAACTGCGGCCTGCTGATAATCTTTTTGGCCAAAATACGCCCGGTTCGGACCGACCATATTGAACAGCTTCGCTACCACGGTCGTGACGCCATTAAAATGTCCCGGACGCGACGCGCCACAAAGCGGCTCGGTCAGCCCGTGTACCACCACTTCGCTCTGGAATCCTGCCGGATAAATCTCGGCTACATTCGGGGTAAAGACCACATCGACACCAGCTCCACGTGCGAGATCGAGATCACGCGCCATATCGCGCGGATAACTCTCAAAATCCTCATTGGGCCCAAATTGCCTGGGATTGACAAAAATAGACATCACGGCCACGCTACATTCGCGCCGAGCCGCCTGCACCAAGCTTAGATGTCCGGCATGCAGAAAACCCATGGTCGGCACCAAGCCAATCGGTTTGCCTACAGCACGATACGCCGCCAGATGCTGCCGGAGCGCGTCGACCGTGTCAATGACCTGCATGGCAGCCTCCCCATCTGTTCAGGTACTTATGTGATCGGAGAAAACAACAACCAGGCATAGACATACGCAATCATCTCATCCAGCACCGCGCGTACGCCATTACTGGATGTCCACCAGGCCTTGGGCTCATAGCGCACCACTTGTGCCGGAATAATCCCGACCTCGACGTCATCTCCGAGGGCTTTTTTGAAGAGCAACCAACTGCGGCGCGCATGTACGCCTAGTGAAAACAGATTGATCGTGCGCACCTCAAATCCCGCCTGCGGTAACCACTGCTTCAGCGCCAGTGCCGAGGCGTACGTTCGATCTCGCTTGACCAACGGTGACGGCACGGCGCGCAGGCGATTGGGATCAAATCCCAGACGCTCAAAGGTCGAGGCAGCGAGTTCCGCATAACTACGGTATGGCAACAAATGCGACCCTTGCAATATCGGGGTGCCTGTCGTCACGAGCAGTTGGCAATGATACGTCGCAAAGGCTTGCATGGCTTCTTGCAAGGCATAATCGTGCAGCCATCCCTCGACGACCAGCACATCACACACGACGGGCTGATATGGCGATAAAAAGCGATGAATAGAGCGCACAAAAACCACCCCAAACGCCCCAACCCCAAAGACCAGAAGCATCCAACCCCACAGGGTCAAACTCCAGCGCGGTTTGCGTGCCATGAGACCCAGACAAGGCATGTGCAGTAAATTCTCCCGGATATACTAAATGGAGTTTCAAATAAGTCTTTATGCATCTATCTAGGTTCGATCCCCTAGGGATGCGTGAGTTCAGAAATCGAATGTCTAATAACTTATTTGAAAGCCCACTAAGGTTTGTCCCACTTTACCGCACCTGCAGCCCGAAAGCAAAACGGTTTGAGGTGTTGCTATCGCTTTCCGTGATGTGTGGCTCTCGATGTATCGATTTTTCCTATTTGATCTATTTGCCTTTTCTCTCTATAACACGAGGCGATCGCCACTGGTAAGGATACGAAGGTCACAAGAGGAGTCGTCCCTTGCAAGCCATCTGCAGCGTCCGCAAACTTGGCGCCTGGTTACTCATGACGGTCTTGTGGGTGTTACCCGCCTGGAGTGCGGACTTTACATTCACGGCCATTCCCGATCAGGATACGACGCGGCTACAAGAGCGCTTCGGCAACATTGCCGATTACCTGTCCGAAACCTTGGGTCTCACGGTGCAATACATCCCGGTGAAATCCTACGCAGCTTCCGTGGAGGCATTTAAAAACAACGAAGTGCAACTTGCCTGGTTCGGAGGATTGTCCGGTGTCAAAGCGCGTCTGAGCGTGCCGGATTCAGTCGCCATTGCCCAAGGCGCGGAAGACCCGAACTTCATCACGTACTTCATCGCTCACAGTAGCACCGGCTTGACGTTGTCGGAAGCCTTTCCGAAGGGCATCACCGGGCGAACGTTCACCTTTGGCTCGAAAGGTTCCACTTCAGGTCGCCTGATGCCCGAGTACTTTATCCGGCAGCATTTCGGGCAAGCACCGCGGCAGGTATTTAAGCGCGTTGGCTTCAGCGGCGATCACTCCAAAACCCTGGCGCTGGTGCAGTCCGGGAGCTACGAGGTCGGTGCGATGAACTTCAAAGTGTGGCACAAGGAAGTAGAAGCAGGGAAGGTGGATCCCGAAAAAGTTCAAGTCATCTGGCATACCCCAACCTACCCGGATTACAACTGGACCATTCGAGGGGACGTCGAGAAAACGTACGGCGCCGGGTTTATCAAGAAGGTGCAAGACGCCCTCACCAACCTCCGGGATCCAGCCATACTCAAGGCGTTTCCGAGGTCGAGCTTGATCCCTGCCGACAACACCATGTACCAACCCATCCTGGACACAGCAACTGAAATTGGGATCATCCGAAAATAATCCAAACCGACGTTGGATGCTATACCTATATCATGACATCATCCGCCCGGTCTTTACTGTTTAATCTGAACGGCGAACGTGTTGCCTACGCGCACCATGTCGCGTTACAACACATTACGCTCCACATCGAGAAAGGCGAAAAAGTCGCCCTCATCGGTCCGAGTGGCGCTGGCAAGACGACGCTGCTGCGGACGCTCTATGAACGCGTTGCCGACCGATCGGCGTTTGTCCACCAGCACTACGCTCTGGTGTCGCAACTCTCGGTCTTTCACAATGTGTATGTCGGATGCCTAGACCGGCATTCCAGCCTCTACAACATCCTCAACTTGATGAAACCCCAGAAGAAGGTCGTGGAGGGCATCCTCCCGATTCTTCGGGCCTTGGGCATGGAAGACAAGACCTTTGACAAAGTCGGGGCGCTCTCCGGTGGCCAGCAGCAGCGGGTCGCGGTTGCCCGCGCCATGTACCGTGGGGAGAACATCTTGCTGGCGGATGAGCCGGTCGCCTCAGTGGACCCGCACCAGGCCGGCACGGTGATGGAACTCATCATGAAGAACGCGGAAACCGTGATCGTGTCGCTACACGCGGTGAAATTTGCCCTGAAGTTTGCTGAGCGGATTATCGGGCTGCGTGAGGGACAGATCCGATTCGATGAGCCAGCCGCACACGTGACGCCAACGATGCTTCGGGAGTTGTATCAACATGATGCCAGGTAAAGCGCGCACCTCTTCGACGACTTGCATGCTCCCGACAGCCCACACTCGCCCGATCTCTGCCTAACACCATGCTCAGAACCAGTCTCGTCTTTGCCGCCATTGCCCTGCTTGCCATCTGGCTGGCAGACCTGGCAATCGCCACGCTCGACCCTTGGATGGAACTCGGGCGCATGGCTGCCGGAGCGCTCACCCCTGATGTTGCCGTGCTCTGGGACTTTAAAACGGCTCTGCTCAACACCGTGGTCTTTGCGCTTTGTGGCACCTTTCTCAGTGTCGTCCTCGGCATTGGACTCGCCTTTGTCTTCCACGTCCTTCCGGTACGGCTGTTCTGTGCCTTTATCCGCGCCATTCACGAAATCTTCTGGGCGTTCATCTTTCTGCACGTGGTCGGGCTCAATCCGGTCTGTGGGGTCCTGGCCATCGCCATTCCGTATGCGGGCACCTTCGCCAAGGTATACGCCGAGATCGTGCAGGAATCCGATCGGCGTCCACTGCAAGGCATGCCCCAGGCATCGGGCGGCGTGAGCCGCTTCGTCTACGGTATCCTGCCGGTCATCTATGCCGATGCCCAACACTATACCCGCTATCGCTTCGAGTGCGCCTTGCGCTCCAGCGCCATTCTGGGCTTCATCGGCCTGCCAACGCTCGGCTTCCATCTTGAAACCGCCTTTCGCGAGGGCATGTACTCGGAGGCAGCGGCCCTGTTGTACGCCTTCTACCTCCTGATCGCTTCGCTTCCATACTGGCTCAAGCCCCGGCTCGTGCCCGTGTATGTGATGGCGGCGTTGGGGTTGCTCTCAAGGACGGTAACGCTATCTTGGGAAAATGCCGTGCGATTTTTTACCTATGATATTTTACCATGGCCCATGCGGCGCGACGGGATGGTCGACGGCACATTTGCCGTATCGTTTGCGTGGGAGCCCATCGTCACATGGGCCCAGGAGCTTTGGGTGCAAGCGGCCTGGGAAGGCGTGTGGAATACGGTGGTGCTGACGCAAATTGTGCTGGCCGGTACGGGGCTCTTCGCCCTGTTGAGTTTTCCCTTCGCGTGCCGGCATTTCGCCGGGAACCTCTGCAATCGCCTGTCGCACGCCGCCCTGATTGTCATACGCACCACGCCGGAGTACATTCTGGCCTATATCTTCGTGCAACTCTGGGGACCGTCCATGCTCCCGGCGGTTTGGGCCATCCTCCTACACAACGGCGCCATTCTCGCGTTCCTGAGCAGCAATAATGCCGATCTCGTCGACCTGCGCATGGATGCGCCCCGAAAATGGGGCAACCGGTATTTTTACGAAATTTTGCCGCGCATCTACGGACAGTTTCTCGCCTTTCTGTTTTACCGCTGGGAGGTGATGATGCGGGAGTCAGCGATCCTCGGCATCCTCGGCATCTACACCCTGGGATTTTACATCGACAGCGCCATTTCCGATGATCACATGGATAAAGTGGTCCTGCTCATCCTCATCACGGCGGTGCTGAACATGGGGATCGATTCCGTGTCACAGTGGGTCCGGCGCCGTCTCAAAATTTCGGCCAAGTTGGTGACATCCACCTAACCGACATGCCTTCACACCTTCTAAGCGCCTGGGCATAATTGCCTTTATATTTTTCTCCAGAGGAAAGCTATAAATTTAATTTTGCCTCAGTACTTATATGCACGAGTCACAGAAGGTCGCTATCGTACGGGTTTGGCACCAGCACTTGCCCCGCAGGAAGCCATGTACTCCAATGGCTCGGAAAGTGTTGCAGCATCGTGCCGACACAAGGCATCAAGGTGGCTTGGCGCCAAGGCTGAAAGCAAGGCTCAGACCGGGAAAAGCCAGCAACGGGGCGATCGTGTATCAGACGATAGGCTTGCCGGACAGCGTGCGTGGCGGCTTGAATATTGCCAAAGTGAAAATATCCTTGAGCCGCATAATACCAACCGGCAGGCGACCTCGGGTGCTGCTGAGTAAACTGTTGCAAGATGGCAACACCGCGGGCTGACTCGCCGCGTACTATGTGATAACGTGCGAGAGCGGCATGGACGTCAGGTGCATTCGGCGCTACATACAGGGCGTGTTTGAGCAGGGCTCGGGTCGGCTTGCCCGTTGCGCTCTGGGCCTGCTGCGTGCGGCTTTGCGTGTCCGCCATCCGTTTCAGCGCCAGCGCATTGTTGGTATCGATCTGCAGGACGCGGGCAACACGCCGACAGGCTTCCGTGTGCCGCCCCATGGCGTGGAGCGCATCGTAGCTGTGGGTCAGGGCGACAAGATCGTTCGGATTGCGCTGCAAAGCCTGATCAAAGGCATCAAGCGCTTCATCAGGACATGCCGTATAGAGGTGCATGGTGCCAAGCGCATGCCAATGCGACGCATGGTCGGGATCACATGTTGTCGCTCTTTGGAATGCCTGCACCGCTTCCGCCGAAGCGCCCTCACAGGCGGCGATCAGTCCCTGCACATGGTGCTGGGTTGCAGCCTGCCGCGCCCAGGATAAAGCCTTTTCGTAGGCATCCATGGTCTCTTCCATCCGCGCCAAGACATGGTAACTCTCACCCAGCCGCAACCAGGTCTCAAAGCAGCGAGGTTGTTTTTGCAACACCTGCTTGTAGGTCCGTATGGCTTCTTCCCACTGGCCCATTGCGTACAGGAGATGCCCAAGCTCAAGACGTTTTTTCCACCCCCCCGGATGACGTTGCACATACCGGCGCAGTGTCGTGAGCTTCTGCTGCTGTCGTATGGGCTTGTGATCGATGGGATAATAGAGATGGCATTCGGCCCCGGTTGCAAGCTGGACTTGCAACGCCCCCATGACCGTGCTCCGCCGGATGATTTCCTGACGCTCGTGGGATGGGATGGACATCGCGATTTGCTTTGCGTGTCCATGCGCCTGGCGCTGTCGTATGCCCCCTTCGCAGTCATGGTGACCAGGACGGGTCCCCGCCAACGACATGCGGAGAATCGCACGCCCTTGTTGTGCGCGTTTACGAGCAACTTCCGGACTGAGATGGAGTTGCATGGCAATCTCGCCGTATGGCAGATCGCGGACCAGACGAAGCACGACCGTATCATGCAAGCCGGGTGGCAAGTCGTCGATCGCCTGGCGGACGTCCTGAAAGAACTCTTCGCGACTCACGACATTCTCAGGCGATTCACATTCGAGGGGTTGCCACGCTGGCCTCGGGCTGGTCAGCGTGCTCATCTTCTGCATGACATCATCATGCCGCTTACGTGTTCGCCGAATGTCCATACAGTGATTGCGCAGCAGCCGGACCAACCACGCCTTCACGTTGACGATGTCCTGAGCATATGCAGGCAAACACTGAAAGGCTTTGAGACTGGCGCTACTCAGCGCATCTTCGGCCTCTTCCTGATTGCCTCCCATCCATCGGAGGCAGTCGGAAAACAGGTCCTCCCGGTATCGCATCCATATGTCCCAAAAGGCCGTACCGTTTCCCTGGGCAAGACGTTGCAGCAATAATGGCTCATCTGCTTCGTCGGCTGGGATATCCGCGACGCCATCTTCGATGGAAGCCGTCCGTGGCTGTATCATGTGCATTCTCCGCTTGCAGGCAACGTTGCCAGAGGAACAAGCATCTCAACCCTATGCGGCAATCAGTACGCTGCCATAGCGCAACCATCCGTGTGTCACGAAGGCGCCAAGGGCCGCCACAGAGTTACCCCCTACTCCCAGTGCAGGAGTAGGGGGTGGAACATACCGCGCACGACAGCACCGGCTCACGCCATGGCAACACAGGTGATGACGCAAGGAGCCAGGGCGTGATGAAACTTCCTTTTGAATTTTGGGCTGAACTTTGGACCTGCATCACCCCATCGGTGTATGGTATGATGAAATCCTTTTAGTGCTCGCCGCATGTATGCGTCAAGACCCCAAGTAGGGCTGTACGCGCCGTGATCGCCATCAGGGGGGCGCTAGGACATGACCGATGAAGCAGTACGGTTCGTGTGGGAACAAGTGGGGCTTTTCCTGCGGGGGAACACCGGGCGCGGGTTTGACGTTGGCAAGTCAAAAAGCTTCGAAACCTTGCTCGACTTTGTGCGGACTCAGGGGCAGGAAAAATTGGCGAGCTTGGCCGAAGATGACTTTAGGCTGGTCACAGCCATTTGTCTGCTCGGTCCCGATACGGCCGACATCCCACCTGCTGCCACGCGAGATCATCTGATCGACATAGCACGGCGTTTTGAGCCAAGCGAGAGCAAGCGTTTGGGTCGCGTCATGGAGTTCGCGATTGCCTATGGATGCGGCTGGCAACGGCTAATCCACCCGGATGGTGGGGCCTGGGATCAACGCTGGGCCGATGCCATGCGGGCTTTGAGCCGTGCAGTGGCACCCGCCGCCATACAAGCGCGTGTGTGGTTGACGCAACATGTTGTGCAGTACCTATGGACCAAAGATAATGACGTGTCTGATGCGCATGTGCTCACCATGCGTCTGTTGCACCCCCTACACCTAGACCAGGAAGATGCGCTCAGCATCACTTACCAAGACGCGGATGCGCTCGTGGCGCCGACTCGACGTGGTCCGGCCTCAGTGCCCGCAGGCGCCAAATACGTGTGGACAGCCATCGAGAAGACACGATTAGCCGGACCCCACAAGACGCTCGCCATTGATGCCGGTGCGCCAATCATTCTGACCGTTCATGATACAGAGGCACGTATAACGGTGCATTACGCCGGACAGCGTCTGCAACTCCAGGAGGGACAGACCGCCAACACCGTGAAACCGGCTGCTCTCGCCATTTGGGCCTGTACATGTGGGAACATACAGTGTGCTCAACGACATCGGTTAGAAAGATGGAACGCCCGCCTACACAGTCTTTGGGCTTTTGTCGCCTCGGCTATGAAGGGTCCTGCGGCTGAGGTGCGGACGAATGCCTTCATTCAGGGGATGTATTTCCCCCTCCTAACCCATACAGGCGAGGGTACGGTAAGGTTACGACTGGTGAACATCGAGTACAAGGTGTGTGGTGCATGCGCAGCCGAGTACGAAGGTGATCAGTGCCTGTCATGTGCGATACCGCCGGATACCCACACGAGGAGACGGACGTATCCTCGCCTCGTATGTGTTGGAACCGACCTGCCGACATATGACCGAGAGGAACGGCTGCATTGTACGAACCGTGCGTGTCGCAACATCTATAAGCTCCCGGATGAATGGCAGACATGGGAACACATCCGGCAAGCAAAAGAATGGCATCGACACCCGGAACGGCTTCCGGATTCGGTGTGAGACCAACCGATCGATGTGCAGCGGCTGCGGCAGGCGATTGCGACGCGGCTGGCGACACTTCGCTGCCCGCTCTGTGACGCACAGGCGCCACGGCGAGCCACCATCGTATGGGTGCGCCAATTCGGTCGCCGCGTGGAGCAGGATTCGAACCTTTTCCACAACGAGTAGGTAGGAGGCCGAAAGGGCTGAGGATAGACGCTATCATGGTAAAAGGAGGGACCATGAGACAAGAAGGCCGCAGGGGCAGAGACGGTCCTGAGCGACGGCAAGGCCACGAGGTTGTCCGCGAAGCGGCGCAGTTGCTGAGCCGCATGTCATTTTGGTCGAACCGCGGCGCCTATGCTGAAGGCCGCTATGTCGCCATCAGCGTCGATCCGCGTTGGGACGAAGACAACGAGACGATTCAGGTGTTGTTGACGTGCTATACGCTTGGACAGCAGCAGGTGGATTGGCAGGCGTTGCCGGTGATTACACGGCCGGCAGGACAGCGGAGCGTCTATGGGATCGCGCGTCTGAATGCGCGTGGTCAGGGAAGGATGACACATCTGCAACCCGACGATTATCGTCTTGTGGTGCCCGAGCGCTATGGACGGAGTGAGGCGCCCCTGCCTTTCAGCTCCGGCGGCGTGCAGGGTGACTTAGCCGCCGCCACGGAAGACCCGGAGGCATCCTTCGAACCGCAAATCTATGATGCCCCGGATGGGAGTATCAGGGCCGCCGTACGCCGGTCATTTGAAGGCACAACGATCGTGGCGTTTGAGACATCGGAAGCCGACCTAACGGGTGTCGTCGTGTACTTTGCCTTTGTGCTGGCGTCTGGAGAAACTCTGTACAGCGCCACGGTAGCATTCGTACCGGTGGAAGAAGAACCCGGACTGTTGGAAGCACGCTGGGAAGCCGACATCGAGTTCCCGGGGCACTGTACATTCGAGTTTGGCGTCTTACCAAGAGACCCATAACATACCATGACCATGCGTCATCTCGAGGATATTGTAGCCCAATGGCCCGCGTGCCGGACACGAGAAGCGCGCCGCATTCTGTGGGAACAACTCACCGGCGCTTCAAGGCTGTGGTTCTCGGCATGCCGCGACATCGTGCAGCAGCGAGACGCCGACACATTGGCGTTATGGCTCCATCCTGACGATTCGATTCAGGAAGACATTCTCAACTTTGACGCCAGCCGCAGCGCCATGTTGCGCGCCCATCTGCTCTGTACGCGTCTCGCCTTGACCTATGACCAGACAGCCCGCCAGGATGCGCTTGACGACCTCCTGCGCCCCATCTCAGAAGAGACCGGCTTGGCGCCGGGATTCCTGCGGGAGCTGACCTGGGCGCTTCTACCCCATGGCCCTTCACTGCCGGCCGAGCGTGTTGAGGAGCTTTATGTCTTGCTCGTCGAAGCCGGCCGCGACCAGGGTGTGGTCGGCCTGTTGTCTTTGCATTTGATGTCCAACGGTACGGGAGCTCTCTATCCCCGGCACGACTTGGCCTTTGTCTTTCGTGATCAGCCGTTCCGCCAAGCCGAGCAAGACGCACGCGCCTATGTCCACGCGCGGGGTCTCTGGCCGGAGCACCGCGATGTCTGCTGGCGCTTGACGCGCCCTTTTGATAATCGCCCCGTACAACGTCTTACCGGCGCCTCCATGGGCGCCGCGTTTGCCCTTGGCCTCTCCAAACTGTGCGCCACGACACGTGCGCCCCACGCCGCGAAGTTACACGCGTTCGATCTAAAGCAGGTAGCGATTAGCGCTACCTTTGATGTTTCAGGACGTCTCGGAAAAGTGGCGCAGACGGGTGCGAAAATCCTGGCGGCTTTTGATGAGGTGCCCCGAGAGTTCCTACGTCTCATTGTGGTGTCGTCCGATGGCAAGATTCCGCTCGCCTGGCAGGACCACGATTTCGCCTCGCCGCAGGTGATTCTGGCAGACACTTATGATGACGCCGTGGACAAATTGCACCACGTGTCCGGCGCGATGGAGAGCGGCAAGACGCACATGGTCAGCGCCATGCAGCGCTGGACCAAGGCCATGGTCCTCGGGCTGCTCACAGCCATGGTGGGATTGGCCGTCAGCGCGATGCCGTTTGGGTTTGCACTCGAGGAAAGTCTTGGCCTCGACGTCTTGTTTCGCTCTAGGGGCGTGAGACGGCCTCTGGATGAGGTTGTCGTCGTCAACGTCAACCGGAACGTGGCAAAGAAGCTGGCTTGGCCTCTTGAGCCCGAGGAATGGCCGCGCTCTTGGCATGCGCAGCTCACTGAACAATTAGCACAAGCAGGAGCGGAAGCGATCGCCTTTGACATCCTTTTCAAGAAGGAGCGGGATTTTAAAGAGGACACCGCCTTTGCCAACGCCATCCGTCAGGCGGGTAATGTGGTCCTTCTGGCCAAACTCAGTCCGGACTCTGTCCGTTTGTCCGGACAAGGCGATGATGTAGCAGGTATCATGCATCGTGAAGATCTGATCACACCGATTGCTCTACTGAAGCAAGCCGCCACGGCGGTCGCGCCCTTTCCCTTACCCGAAGTCCCGGTCAACGTCAGTCAGTATTGGACATTTAAGGCGAGTGCTGGCGATAAGCCCACGTTACCCGTCGTCACGTTTCACCTTTTCGCCTTGGACGTTTACCCAGAGTTTCGCCGCTTGGTCGAAGATGTGCATCCGTCTCCAGCCAAAAAACTGCCACGGGATCGCGACGCGATTCTTACCACGACGAGGATGGAGCCCTTCATTCACACGCTGAGAAACCTTTTTGCTACGGGGCAGCTTGATGCCATCAGGCTCTTACAGCGGTTTCAGCAGACCATGTCGGGACCGGATGCGGCTCGCGAGCAGACCGTATTACGCTCCTTACTCAACCTGTACAAGGACGGCGACAGCCGCTACCTGAATTTTTACGGTCCGCCTGGCGCCATTAAAACGATTCCTTATGACCGAGTGTTAGACGACCACTCGCTCGATTTGCGTGGGAAAGCGGTATTTGTCGGTTTTTCCGAGCACGCCTTTCCAGAAAATCAAGATGAGTTCAATACCGTCTTCTCCCAAAAAGATGGCGCCCGGATTAGTGGGGTCGAAATGGCAGCTACGGCTTTTGCCAACTTGGTGGAAGATATACCGATTCGGTGGTGTGGCGGTCCTGTCTTGCTGCTCGTCATCGGACTTTGGGGGGTGGTACTAGGCGCGACATGTCGTCTCCTGCCACCGGGCATCGCGGTCCTGAGTGCATCGGGTTTAGGCGTCTCGTATGTTCTCGCAGCGCAATATCAATTTGCCACGTCTGGGACGTGGTATCCCCTGATCATCCCAGTCGGCATGCAACTCCCCTTGGCCTTTGTCGGCGCCCTCGTGCCTCAACCCCTTCGTGTCCCTTCGCGTCCTTCGCGGCTCTTGCTTGCATCCATTTTCAGTCGGAAACTCAAAAACTTCACATCTCGTGCCGGGTAGTCGTCTTTGGGAGTAGGAGGGCATAGCACGTCCGTTTTCGTCTATTTACGACCCCTAAGACGATCTGTTATGATAATTTACTTGACGTCTAAAAAGGACTACGAAATAACGCAGGAATAATATGTTGTATCTGGCAATCCTGGGCATATTACTCAGCCTCGCGGGCGGTTTGAGCTTCCCTGGCACGGTGCTAGCAGAAGCCTGTGAGGCGTGGGTCGCAAAAGCTGTCGCCGTGCAAGGAAGCGTGCAAGTCCGCCGAGCAGGCGCCACGCAGTGGATACCTGTGCACCGGCACGATACGTTCTGCCCTGGCGACATCATTCGGGTCCAGGAGCGCAGCCTACTCGACATCGTCGCGCCGAATGAGACGGGTCATCGTCTGGATGAAAACACGACGATCACGATTGCTGAGCCCGAACACAAGCAGACCTTTTTGCTGAATCTGCGCCAGGGTGCAGCCTATTTTTTTAGCCGCCTGCCCCGGAGCTTAAAAGTCATCACACCGTTTGTAAACGCTGGGGTGGAAGGCACGGAATTTTTCGTCAAGGTTGAGCCGGATCAGACCTTCCTCTCGGTCTTTGAGGGGCGCGTCGCCGCCACGAACGTGGAGGGAAGTCTGACCCTCGCCAGTGGTCAGTCGGCACGCGTCAAAGCCGGGCAGGTGCCGGTGTTACGCGTCGTGGCGCGTCCTCGCGATGCCGTGCAATGGGCGCTGTATTATCCGCCCATTGTGGACTTCCGCGCCGCCGACTTTCCGGGTGTGGCGAGATGGCAAGTCAAGGTGCGCCAGTCCATCCAATTCTATCGGCAGGGTGACCTACCGCGGGCCTTTGCCAGCATGGCGGACGCCCCCAAAGATGTCCGAGACCCGAGGTTTTTTACCTATCGGGCCACCTTGCTGCTTACGGTAGGCCGTGTTGATAAGGCACTTGGCGATATCGCACGTGCGTTGCAGCTTGATCCGCGCAACGGGCGTGCCTTGGCGCTGCAATCGATTATCGCGGTGGTGCAGAGCCGTAAGGATGAAGCCTTGCAATTGGCCAAGCAGGCGTGGAGCTAGCGCCTGCATCCTCTGCCGCACGGGTGGCGCTGTCTTACGCTCAGCAGGTGCGTTTTGACCTGCAAGGGGCATTATCGAGTCTCCAAGAGGCGGTGACCTTGCCTCCAGACAATGCATTGGCATGGGCACGCTTGGCCGAGCTCTGGCTCTCGGTTGGGGATCTGAAAAAGGCTCTAAAGGCAGCGCAACGAGCCGTTGTCTTGAATCCGCGTGTGGCTCGCACGCAGACCGTTTTGGGATTTGCTTTTCTCACGCAGATCAAGATTCGGGATGCCAAGAGCGCTTTTGAGAAAGCGATCGAGCTGGATCAGGGCGCGCCGCTGCCGCGTCTGGGGCTGGGATTGGCGAAAATTCGGTGGGGTAAGCTGCAAGAGGGGCGTGAGGACATTGCGATTGCGGTGAGTCTTGACCCGAACAACTCGCTCGTTCGTAGCTATTTGGGCAAGGCATACTTTGAGGAAAAACGCGATAAGCTGGCGAGAAATCAGTTTGTCACCGCGAAAGAGCTTGATCCGCAAGATCCAACGCCGTGGTTCTACGATGCCATTCGTAAACAAACCATTAATCGTCCGGTGGAGGCGTTGCAAGATCTGCAGAAATCCATCGAGCTAAATGACAACCGGGCGGTTTATCGATCACGTTTGTTCCTCGATGGGGATTTGGCAGCACGGAGCGCGAGCCTTGCACGTATTTACAATGATCTCGAATTTCAGCAATTGGCCTTAGTCGAGGGTTGGAAATCACTGGACATCGATCCGAGCAATTACTCTTCTCATAGATTGCTTGCCGATGTGTATTCGGTCTTACCCCGTCATGAGATTGCTCGAGTTAGCGAACTCCTCCAGTCTCAATTACTGCAGCCCGTTAATATTGTTCCCGTTCCACCTCAACTTGCGGAGAGCGACCTTCTCATACTGCAAGGAGCAGGTCTAGCGGAGCCTTCGTTTAATGAGTTTAATCCTCTCTTCAATCGGAACCGGTTCACACTGCAAGCGAATGGTATTGTGGGGGGAAATGACACCTTTGGCAATGATCTGATACATGCTGGACTCTGGGGAAGGCTCTCTTATAGCATTGGCCAATTCCACTATGAGACGGATGGATTCCGGGACAATAATGACTTGCAGCGAGACATTTATAACGTATTTGTTCAGGCGCGTCTGTCCCACAACAGCAGTGTCCAGGCAGAATTTCGCCGCATCGAGACTAAAAGCGGTGATCTTTCACTCCGCTTTGATCGAGATAATTTTACGCCCTTCTTAGAAGAGGAACGGAAGGCCAATACCTTCCAACTTGGACTTCATTACGCTTTTTCTCCACGGTCTCAAGTCATTGGTTCCTTTATCTATCAAGATGTTGATTTGATTCTGGACGATCCAATCCCCAGTCTTCCTGATAGCGTTAATCGAGAGGAAAGTGGCTCAAAGAGTTATCTTGCGGAACTTCAGTATCTCGTACGCTTAAGCAAGTGGAATTTAATAGGTGGATTTGGGCATTTTGACGAAGCGGTGGATGAATTGAACATTCTCGATTTTGGCCTTCCCGTGCTTCCAAGGATGGAGACGATGGAAGACATCGATAACCACCATACTAATCTCTACGTTTATGCGCGCCTGGGCCTTTTCACCAACTTGCGCGTTGCTCTTGGGGTGAGTGCTGACTTTTTTAGAGGAGATAATAGGGATCGTGACCAGTTGAATCCGAAATTTGGATTGATTTGGCGTCTCTTCCCTGGGACCACATTACGTGCATCTGTCTTTCGTGTACTAGCAAGGTCGCTCAATTCTAGTCAGACGATTGAGCCAACTCAGGTGGCCGGATTTAGTCAGTTCTTTGACGATCAAAAGGGTACGGATGCATGGCGCTATGGCATTGCTCTTGACCAACAATTCACGTCTGC
>CBCXVS010000098.1:0-11500 GCA_965178525.1 uncultured bacterium
AATCGACATGACATGTTGGCCTGCTGAGACCAAGGTGGAATCGGTGGCTGATGGGATGGTCAGTTCCATCAGAGGTTGTTGAGATGGTCTCCCGTTCTGTGCATCTTGCCAAGCCCGCGTCAGATAGTCGATTGATGGGGCAATGAGAATCGCCCCGGCACATGGCGTGGTGGTATCCGGCATGGCCTTGAACGCTGGCAGGCCGTCCAACGCACAGAGTATCTTCATCCCCGCACCGCGCATTTTAAGGTCAGCGATCTGTTGACGGAACTCATCCGGAAGATATCGCCCCTCGACTAAGCGTAAAAAGGTGCGTTTAGGGTCGGCGTTGGAAACAATTAGACGACTCTCAAGCACCTCATTGCTACCCTTCTTGACCACACCTGTTGCCTGTCCCTCTGAGACGAGGATTTTCTCGACTTCTACCCCCGTGCGAATTTCAGCCCCAGCCTGTTGTGCCGCCGTGGCTAGGGCCTTGGACAAAGCCCCCATACCGCCGCGTACGAAGCCCCATGCACCCGATTTGCCTTCCACTTGGGCCATTGACAAGCGAAAGAGGTTGTAGGCGGTGCCGGGAGTGTGAGGGCCGCCCCAGCTCATCGTCAAGCCCAACGGCACTAGCGTCATCTTGAGTCGTTCGCTGAGCGCAAACTGCTCTAGGAAGTCGCAAATAGAGCCGTGAAACACGCTCTCGTATTGATTGGCCAGCCCGGCCTGTGCAAATCGTTGCTTGAGTTCCCTTGCTGTTAAGGGGGGCGCCAGACATGTTGGCTCCAGCACCTCAGCGATTTGCCCAATCGTCTCCAGCACGCGTTCATACTCGCCCGCCTCCTGGGCGCTCAGCGGGGTTTTGGCCATGTCTTCCCAGAACAGAAGAGCATCATCGGGCGCGTAGAGCATGGTGAGGGCCGGATCAGTCGTATAGATGTCCAGGCCGTGTTGTTCCAGCGCTAACGCTTGTATGATCTCCGGGCGAAACATACCGATCGCATGGGCGACCGCCGACACCTTGTAGCCCGGCAGAATCTCTTCGGTGATGGCACAACCGCCGACTTGCTCACGCCGCTCTAAAACCAGGACCTTGAAGCCTGCCTTGGACAGGTAGGCCGCGCATACCAACCCGTTGTGCCCGGCGCCGATGATGATCGCGTCATATTGGGTCGCCATGATGATGCCATTTGCCTCACGGCGCCAGTTTGGGAAAAGATACGCTTGCCATCGCTTCTTGGTAGCCCGTTAGCATGGGTTGAATCTGCTCCTGCTGGGTCTCGGTTGCCTGAGCCAACCGCTTGTTTAGGCACGCTTCGAGCCGTTTTTGCTCTGCTTGTATGTGCGCTGTTGTCTCATTCCCATGTAATTGCAGAAACATCTGGTAGAGATTAAAGTAGCCATGTTCCAGATCGTCTGCCAGGTTGGCGATGTGCCAGTGAATATCGCGCAACACTTCTAAGGGTTCCAGCAAGTTGAGCAGTTGCTCGTTGACAGGCTGTCCCGATGCACAGCAAAACACCGTATGCAGCAGGCGAAAATCGGCGGGCGCCAGCTCCATCGCACGCACCACGTTGGGGTGGGTGATCTCGCCTTGGTACACCAGCTTATGGATCAGGATAAAAAATGCTTCGATGTCGTCGAGGTATTGCGAAATGCGTGGATGCGCAATTTGCTCCTCGGCCAGCAGATCCAAAATCTGCGTCTTACTCTGCTGCCAAGCGACAAGGTTTGGCTGCCTGTGCAGGGCGGTATCACGGGTTGCTTTCGCCGCGCGCTCCATCTCTTCTTCCCCTTGGCAGATCAAGCCTTCGATAAAAACCAGCAACGCATCATGACTGCATCCATCTTGTGGGGTCAGGTGGTAGATGGGCAAATAATAGGCCCTCATATCCTGCAACACCATCGTGGCTACTTTCAGAGGATGGTAGCCGATGCGGGCGTGTTGGCTCGCGGGTAATAGAATCTCGGTTGCATGGGTTGAGTTTGTCTTCATCGTCTCAACCGTACCTCCCGCAGGGCTTCCAGGGCTTGCTCGACTTCCTCTTCTGTATTGGCGGCGGTGATCGAGAAACGCAGCCGCCCTTGGTCCATTGGCACAATCGGGAAGAGGGCGGGGGTGATCAGGATGCCATATTCCCACAGGATTTGACAAGCTGTCACCACGTCTTTGGTTTTGCCAATGACAACACCCACAATCGGGAAGAAGTTGTCATTAATGACCTCAAAGCCCATGGCTTTGGCTTCGGTGACGAGCTTATAAGTCAGCTTGAAAACCTGTTTGCGCCATTCATCTCCCTCGCGGCGGTTAAGCTTCAGTCCGGCGATGGCGCTGGCCAGGCTGGCGACGGGGGAGGGGCCTGAAAAGATAAAGGTCGAGGCGGTTTTGAAGCGGTTTTTCATCGCCTCGTCCGTACAGGTGATAAAGGCACCGAAAGAGGAGTAGGATTTGGAGAGTCCGCTGACATAGATGAGCCGGTCATAAGCATAATCGAACCCATAGTATTTGACAATGCCGTTTCCTTTATAGCCGTAAGGCATCTCCGAACTCGGGTTTTCGCCGATGATGCCAAGGCCATGGGCGTCGTCCATATAGACCCAGGCATTGTAGGCTTTGGCGAGACGGGCAAATTCCGGCAGGGGCGGATAGGCGCCCGACATCGAGTAGACGCCATCAATCGCGATGATTTTGGTTTGCTCGTAGGGGGATTGGGCCAGCTTTTGTTCCAAATCCGTGACATCGTTGTGCCTGAAGTCGAGGAAGGTTGCGCCATTGCTTTGCGCTAGACAGCAGCCCTCATAAATCGAGCGATGGGCGGCAATGTCTTTGAAGATGATGCCATCATAGCCGGCCAAGACCGGCAGCACGCCCGCATGCAGTAGCGTAATCGCTGGGAAAGCGAGCACCGATGGGGCGCCCACCAATTCGGCCAATTCCTGCTCGAGTTCATTGTAAATATCCGGTGAGGCAACGGCGCGGGTCCAACTGGGATGGACGCCCCACTTTTTGATTGCGGGCATGATCGCATCCATGACTTCAGGGTGTAAGTCCAGCCCCAGATAATTACAGGAGGCGAAATCGTAGACCCAACGCTCCTCACCCTCAATGCGTAATTTGCGCCCCTGTTGCTCGGTCACGGTAGCGTGAATTTGCGGCACCTCGTCTGCAACATCGTTAAAATCGCCGGTTGGCTCAGCCTCGTGAAGTTCACCCCGCTCGCGTTCCTCGCCGCCTGATGCCAACGGCACGATTTTATCGATTAGATAGAATGTCGGTCAGGGCGTTGACGCTAAGGCTGCTCTGCAGAAGACGTTCGGTTGGAATCATCACCTGAAGATCACTTGAGAAGCGCTGCGAGAGATCGGTACTCATGAGCGAATCCAGCCCCAACTCCGTCAACGGGCGATCCAGGGGGAAGGCTCGACGCAGGCCCAGCACTTGACGAATCTGATGACGAGCCTTGGGTCAACTGTTCCAGCAGGGGCGGTTGGACTTCGCGCTCGTTAGGTTGATGGGTTGCGGGAGCGACAGGGGCTGGGGGTGAGGCGAGATCGCCAGTGGGTTGGCTTTCGCGGTACGGCTGGGAAGAGGCAATGCCCCAATACCGCTGCCGCTGGAAAGGATACGTGGGCAACACCAAGCGTTTTTGTCCCCTCTCACCCTCAACTGCCGACCACGCGATCGGGACGCCACACAGATACATCTCGCTCAAACTTTGCAGCACGACTTGCCAATCCAGCTGTTCCGGCTGTAGGGTCGGTAGCCAGCAACCTACATCGGGTGACAAACAACGCTGTCCCATGCCTAACAGGGTGGGCTTGGGACCGATTTCGACAAAGAGGTCGACGTTTTGTTCATGAAGCGCGGTCATGCCGTCGGCAAAACGCACCGCTTCCCGAATGTGACGTGCCCAATATTCAGGGGTTGTCACCACATCATGCGCCACGTTGCCCTCGACATTTGAAATGAAGCCGATGTTGGGAGTAGAGAAGGTGATTTGCTTGGCAAACCGCTCAAATTCGGCCAAGATGGGCTCCATCAACGGCGAGTGGAAGGCATGCGAAACCTTGAGTTTGATCGCACGAACGTCAGGCAAGGCATCCACCACCTCCTGCACCGCTTGCCGTTCGCCCGAAATGACCACATGTTGAGGGCCGTTAAAGATCGCCAGACTGACTCGGCTGGCGTAAGGGGCCATGGCGTCTGCAACCCGCGCCGGCTCTGTCAAAAGTGTCACCATTGCACCATCGTTTGGCAGGCGTTGCATCAGCCGGCCTCGTTCGGCGATCAGCTTCAATCCATCTTCTAATGAGAAAACCCCCGCCACGCAAGCGGCGGCAATCTCCCCGACACTATGCCCCATGACCACATCAGGTTCGATGCCCCACGATTTCCACAGCTCGGCTAGGGCATATTCCAGAGCAAGGAGAGCGGGTTGGGTATAAGCCGTCTCGTCAATGGCCGACTCTACGCCATGGGCCGGATAGAGAATATCGAGCAAAGAGCGTCCCAGAAGAGGAGACAAGATATGATCACAGCGGGATAGGGCACGACGGAAAATCGGTTCCGTTTCGTACAATTGGCGTCCCATGCCCACATATTGCGAGCCTTGCCCGGTAAAAAGAAACGCGATTTTCGGACGCGGCGACAGGGCATCAGCACTGACCAACCCGATAGCTGCTTCTCCTGCCGTGAAAGTGCTCAATTGTTCGCGTAGGTCATCGGTCGATTCGGCTATCGCGGCCAAGCGATGCTCAAAATGAGTGCGACCCGTGTTCGCCGTGTAGCACAAGTCAGCCAGCTCAATCTCGGGATGAGCGGCGAGATAGCGGTTATAGCGTTCCGCCAAGTCTAATAGCCCTTGCTCATCTTTGGCGCTCAGAGTCAAGAGGTGGTATCTTTCTCCCCCACTCAGGTTGGATGGGGGAGGGCTGGGCGCTTCTTCCAAAATGACATGGGCATTGGTACCGCTAAAGCCAAAAGAGCTGACCCCCGCCCGTCGTGGGCCTGAGCCGTTGGTTGGCCATTTCATGCCCTCCGTCGGAATGATCGCCTCTAACCCGTCCAGCTTGGGGTTCAGTTTGGAAAAGTGCAGATGGGGTGGAATGTACTCGTGTTGCAGGGCCAGCACCGCTTTGATCAAGCCTGCAATGCCCGCCGCGGCTTCGAGGTGCCCAATATTCGTTTTGACGGAGCCAATCACCCAAGGGCTCGTGCGCCCTGCTCCATAGACCGCTTGCAAGGCCTGCCCCTCAATGGGGTCGCCAACCGGCGTTCCCGATCCATGCGCTTCGATATACGTGACATCTTGCGGTTCCAGTCCGGCCACCGACAAGGCTTGGCGGATCACTGCTGCTTGAGCAGGGCCACTCGGCACGGTCAACCCCTGACTTGCTCCATCCTGATTGATGGCGGTGCCGCGCACCAGAGCGAGTACATGGTCGCCATCGCGCAGCGCATCGGCGAGCCGTTTGAGCAGCACAACGCCACAGCCCTCGCCACGTACATAACCATCGGCCGATGCATCGAAGCTCTTGCTACGGCCGTCGCGTGCTAACATATTCGCCCGTGCAAATGCAATGTTCAGATCCGGTGCCAGGATCAAGTTGACCCCAGCCGCCAGGGCCATCTGACATTCACCACCGTGTACGCTCATGACCGCTTGATGGAAGGCCACCAACGAACTGGAACTGGCCGTGTCGATTGAAACGGCGGGGCCATGTAGATCAAAGAAATAGGCAATGCGCCCAGACGCAGTCGCGGCAGAAGTGCCGGTGCTGAAGTAGAGATGGGGCTCCCGCTGCTGTACCTGTAACAGCTGATAGTCATTCGAAAAAATCCCCACAAAGACGCCCGTGTCCGAGCCGCGCAGTGTCTCCGGATTCATACCCGCGTGCTCGATGGCTTCCCAACTGACTTCAAGCAGCCGCCGCTGTTGAGGGTCAAGCGCCATCGCTTCTTTGGGAGACACATGAAAAAAGGACGCGTCGAAGAGGTCAACGTGAGGGATAAAGCTCCCATAGTTGGGGATGACAGCTTCGTAGCGGGCCGCATCCCAGTGACGGGTCGGGATCGGCGTGATCGCGTTGGCGCCATTCTCCAACAGGTTCCAAAATTTTTCCGGCGTATCGGCAGGGGCGCCTTCTGAGCCCGGAAAACGGCAACCAATACCGATAATGGCAATGGGTTCCTGCATTTTCAGGTTCATGACCAAGTGTGTTCCCCAAGTTTATATACCGCTAGTTTGTTGTACTCTGCCTTTCGACAATCTTTAAAAAAATGCACACTACCCTCCACCACCCACCCGAGGCTGCACGATGCAGTTTATTAAACGCCACGATTTAGAGCCGCACACCCGTAATCGCAAAGCGACCACACGCCGTTAATTTGCATAATAGATGCGGGCTAATTTCTCTCGGGGAATATAGCGGAGCAGACGTCCATCGTCGTCCGGATGGGCAGCGATCGCCATGGCAAGAACCGCTTCGGGTGTCTCTGCGACAAACAGCTCCTCACCAGCAATGCAGATACACTTGCCTCAGTGGCGCGTATACACCTCTGACACATGCGCTTGCAACCAGGCCGTATTGCGATTGAAACGTTCGCACTGTGCCCGCGCTTTGGCAAGAGCCTCGGGCTCCGTAATTTCTTCCATGACGATTGGAACTTGGAGCATTGCCATATAGATTCCTCGTGTACAGGGGCGCCGGTCTGCCATGCTTCTCTTGCCGTCATCATCGCCACCCTTGGACCTTCTGTACGCGAGTGATTATTCTAGCGAATCTGTCCGAACAACGCGATGAAAAAGTCCGTGTCAAATCCTCCTGCGCAATGGTACCCTATGCTCGGTCCGTGCGAGGCGTTGAGACAGCCCTTTTGAAGGAGGAAAGCCGTGGCGAACGAAGTCAAGGGCGTGATTGCGGGCGCAAAAGGAGAGCCGGTCCGGATGGAAACCATTCTGGTGCCCGATCCGGGACCAAGTGAGGTGCTGGTGCGCGTCAAGGCGTGTGGCGTGTGCCATACCGATTTGCACTACCGTGAAGGCGCAATTAACGACGAATTTCCGTTTCTACTCGGCCATGAAGTATCGGGCGTGATCGAACAAGTCGGAGCGGATGTCACCAATGTGGCGCCCGGCGATTTTGTCGTTGTGGCCTGGCGTGCGCCCTGTGGCACGTGCCGGTCCTGTTTGCGGGGCCGGCCGTGGTATTGTTTCGCCAGCCGCAATGCGCAGCAGCCGATGACCTTGCCAGATGGCACGCCGCTGTCGCCGGCGCTGGGCATTGGCGCGTTCTCGGAGCTGACCTTGGTCGATGCGGTGCAAGCGGTCAAGATCAATCCGGCAGCGCGGCCGGAAGCAGCGGGGCTGATCGGTTGCGGCATCATGGCGGGATTAGGCGCCGCAGTGAACACAGGTGCGGTGGGCCGGGGTGACTCCGTCGCCGTGATTGGCTGCGGCGGCGTGGGCAATGCCGCCATTGCCGGGTCCAAACTGTCGGGTGCGCACACCATTATCGGCGTGGACATCGATGATCGCAAGCTGGAGTGGGCCAAAGCGTTTGGCGCCACCCACACCATCAACTCCAGACAGACCGATCCCGTCGAGGCAATCCGCGACCTGACGGGCGGTAACGGCGTCAATGTCGCCATCGAAGCCGTGGGCCGGCCCGAGACCTATGAGCAGGCGTTTTACGCCCGCGACCACGCCGGGACTGTCGTGTTGGTCGGCGTCCCGAGTCCGGATATGAAGATCGAGCTCCCCTTGTTGGAGGTCTTCGGACGCGGTGGGTCGCTCAAATCCTCGTGGTATGGCGATTGTTTGCCCACCCGGGACTTCCCGATGTTTATTGACCTCTATTTGCAAGGCCGGCTCGACCTGGACCGGTTCGTCTCCGAGACGATTACCCTGGACGACGTCGAGGAAGCGTTCCACAAGATGGAGCGGGGTGAGGTGCTGCGGTCCGTGGTGGTGATCTAGTTAAAGAAGTGATGCGTGATTTGTAGTTAGTTGATAGCCTGTAGCTCCTAACCAACCACGAATCACGCATCACTAAGGGATAAGATGACAGGAGAGTGTTTATGAAAAGGTTCGCTCACGGGTTGCGCCTTGGTCTCATCGTGACAGCTCTGGTGGGGGTGTTCAGCCTCAGCCTTGCACCTAGCATGTGGGCGCAGGAACCGAAGCCAGGCGGAACGCTCAAGTTTATTCCGCATGCCGATTTGAAGATTATCGATCCGATCTGGACGACGGCCTATATTTCCCGCAATCACGGCTACACGATTTACGATGTTCTTTTTGCCCTGGATGACAAACTGCAGGTGCAGCCTCAGATGGTCGACACCTGGGAGGTGAGTGCGGATAACTTGCAGTACACCTTTACGCTGCGCCAAGGGCTCAAATGGCACGACGGCCAGCCGGTGACGTCGGAAGACGTGGTGGCGTCGCTGAAGTGTTGGGGCCAAAAAGATGGCCAAGGGCGGCTCCTCATGGAGTCACCGCCGGGCTCGACGCCGTCGATGCCAAGACCTTTCGCCTGACGTTAAAAGAGCCCTTTAGGCTGGTATTGGACGCGCTGGCCAAACCGAGCAGCAATGTGCCGTTTATCATGCCCGCCCGGGTGGCCGCGACATCGCCGGACGAGCAGATCCAAGAAACGATTGGCTCGGGGCCATTCAAGTTTGTGAAGGCGGAATGGCGTCCGGGACACCAAGTGGTCTATGTCCGCAATGAAGACTATGTCCCCTGCGACGAAGCGCCGAGCTTCGCAGCCGGGGGGAAGCGGGTGTATGTGGATCGCGTCGAATGGCTGTATATTCCCGATCCCTCCACGGCCAGCGCCGCACTGCAGCGCGGCGAGGTGGATTACTGGGAGTTTGCCCCGCCCGACTTTGTGGCGTTATTAGAGCAACAACCACAGATCAAAGTCGTGGTGGCCGATCCGTTCGGCGCCCAAGCCTGGTTGCGTCCCAATCACTTGCATCCCCCGTTTAATCATCCGAAGGCGCGGCAGGCGCTGCTCTGGATGACCAGCCAAGAGACTTACCTGCGGGCGGCCTATGGCGAGAAGCGGTTTTGGCAGACGTGTCCATCCGTGTTTATGTGTAGCAGTCCCTACGCCTCGGATGCCGATTCTAACGCCCTGATGCAGCAAGATTTTGACAAGGCCAAGCAGTTGCTGAAGGAAGCCGGCTACGATGGACGCCCCGTGGTGCTCATGGATGCGACGGACATTGCGACGAACCATCACGTCGCCCTGGTGACGTCGCAATTGCTGAAAAAGATTGGGCTCAAGGTGGATGTGCAAGCCATGGATTGGAGCACGGTAGTGGCCCGGCGAGCCGAGAAGAAACCGGTGCAGGAAGGGGGGTGGAATCTCTTCCATACGGGATGGATTTTCGCCGATTTGTTTACCCCTGCGGTCAACCAAGCCGTGCGTGGCGGCTGCGGTCAAGCCTGGTTCGGTTGGTACTGTAGTGAGAAGGTGGAGAAGCTCCGCACCACGTGGGCCAAAACCACCGATGCCGCGAAGCGCAAGGAACTCGCCGTCGAGATCCAGAAGGTCGCCATGGCTGAAGTCCCGTATGTCCCGCTGGGAGAAAATACGACCTATCGGGCGCACCGCGATCACGTCAAGGGGGTGCTGCCATTCCCTGCGCCTGTGCTGTGGAATGTGTGGTTGGAGAAATAGCGCTTGTGTTTTCAATGGGCCTCGGTCACCAAAGCGAATTCTCAAGCGCCGGGGGGCAGATACATCTCGTTGGGCCAACCATCTCCCTCCAGAGTTTTCGCCACAGGCCACATACGCCATAAGTAGGATGAAACCGGGTAGCGGTTTGCAAAAAAAAAAGGAATCGCCATGCTTGAGCAATATGAGACCGTGCTGGTGACCGGTGGGTGCGGGTTTATCGGTAGCCACCTGACGGCGGCGTTGTTAGCGATGAACAAGCGGGTGATCGTCATCGACAACCTGACTTCCGGGTTCGAGCAAAACTTACCGCGGGACGCGGAGCTGCGCCGAGGTGATGTGCGCCAGTACGACGATGTGAAACCGGCGCTTGAGGGGGTGGACGTCGTCTTCCACATCGCGGCCAACGCCAACGGTAGTCTTTCGGTCAACGATCCGCTGGCCGATTTTCACCTCAACGTCGGGAGCACGGTGAATATGCTCACGGCCGCGGTCGAGGCCAAGGTCAAGCGGTTTGTGTACTTTTCCTCTGCCTCAACGTATGGCGTCCCGCAGGCGTTCCCGATGGACGAGGAGCATCCTCAACAGCCGACCATTCCATACGGTGCGGGGAAGGTGGCCTCTGAAGCCTATTGCAAGACCTTCGTCCGCACGTATCCGCTCCCGGTGGTGATGGCCCGCCCGTTTTGTGTCTACGGCCCACGGGAGAACGCCGAGTTGGCTCTGGTGGAAGTGACCCGCTACCTGAGGTGGCGCCTCAACGGGCAGGCCATCCAGATCGTCGGCGACCCGGACCGCAAGACCCGCGACTTCATTCATATCTCGGATCTCGTTCAAGGCGTCATCACGCTGGCGGATCGAGGGGTTGTTGGCGAGGCCTACAACGTGGGCTCAGGAACCGAAATCAGCATGCGGGAGCTGACGGACGTGCTGGCCTCAGTGACCGATCGGCCAGCCACCATCGATGCCATCACCGCCATCACCGAGGACACTTATCGCCTGGTGGCGGACATTTCCAAGCTCAAGGCGCTCGGCTACGAGCCCAAGATGGATATCCAAGACGGGGTCCGGGAGCTAGCCGAGCATCTGGGCGACCAACCCGCGCTGCCTGGTGGCGCCACGATCTTCCACCCTGGACAAGAGTTGTTGGCTGAATCTCCAGACGAAGCTGCTGGGACGGCATGATGGCGGCAGGGGCCGGGAGGAAACTTTCCCCGAGGATGATGTCGGGAATGGTGAGGGTCAGAATCCCGATGATATGGCTGAACGCGTTGGGATAGAGGTGGCGAAAAATGATGCGCGCATCGGAGGCGCCGATCTCTTTGGCCGCGAGGATAAAGTCGGTTTCGCACAACGCCAGGACCATCCCCCGGACTTCGCGTATGTCGGCTTTACAGGTTGCGATATGCGTTTCGCCGGTGTCGTATGTAATGGACCGTGATCTGCCGAGTGTAGGCATCCACTCCATAAATAATGCGATAATCACCCACACGCACACGATACCATGCTTCCCCACCAGCCAATTTCACCGCCTGGCGCGGCCTCGGTTCCTCTCGCAATTGCTCAAGACGTGCCAGAACTCTTGCTCGGACCGTGCTAGACCGAAGTTCCCCTGGCAGAATAGGCGGAGGGTTAAGTAGATCAACAGGTTAGCCCAATTCAAAAGTCCATTTACATGGGAACAATCCAACCTCCTGAAACGACATGGCTTATGGTCATACGTTTTCAGACGATGTCAAGCCCATGTTGCAGAATAGGAGCGAAAATTTTGCGATTTACATGGGAACAAAGGTCAATTCGTTTCAGGCTTTTGAGTTTTTATTTC
>CBCXVS010000098.1:11510-21107 GCA_965178525.1 uncultured bacterium
AAAGGTCAATTCGTTTCAGGCTTTTGAGTTTTTATTCCAACAAGTTGTCGCCGAATCACGGGAGGAACTTCGGGCTAGACAAGGTCCGTAGATCCTTCTCTACCGAGGGCTTGAGGATGACATCATAGAGAGCCATCTTATCGATTCTTCGTCTTTGCGTGCCGCAATGACTGCCAAATCGTGGAGATCCTCCAGCAATTTTTCGTATTGCTTTACCGAAAGCAGTACCCCTGTCTTTTTGCCCTCGGCATCCACAACGAACTGTGTCTGCGGAATAGACATGGCTCACGACTCCCTTGCAATTTGCACGTCTATAGTAAGTTGCAGTCGCCGTTTCATTTCTTCGAGTGTTGCGGAGAAATTCTCTGAATTTTTGGGCCTCACGCCGTCGGTGAGTAGCGTCCTGCCAGACGAACTCAGGGACAAACTGAAAACATAAACGGTGGGCCGTTCGCTTCACTAGGTGATTAGGCCAGGTTAGTGATTTACGATTCAAGACTTGACTCCACTTCGCTTCTCTATTGAATGTGGAGTCTCACTTCTCCGAACTCAAAATCATCAAACCCATCTGAGAATAATGCCTCAAACCTAATCGTATTCTCTCCAGGTTGAAGAAAACTAACTGGTATAGGCAGAATGCGTATACCTTCCCAATACCCAACACCAGAAGGAGAAGCATCTGTAATAGGAAGGATAATAGATATGCCATTAATCACTACCTGAGCATCATCAATTCCTCTTGCTGTATACTGAAGGAGTACAGTGCTTGCAAGTATCATAGACGTTGTGAGATTGAACGATGTTTCGAATGAAGTTCCCTCTGTGCTAGGATTTCTAAATGCAGAGACACTGTCATTATCTCCTAAGTGGTAAAAGGCATTTTCGATTTGTATTTTAATAGCCGAAGATGAAGTTGAAAAAATCAAAGAAAGTAGAAATATCCCTAAGAATATTACATTGATTTTACTCATATCTAAACTGCATTTCACAGTGTGTAGTTTCTCAAACGAAAAAGAGCCACTTGCCCCTTCCACATTAATGCTGACATTAGATCACTATATAGTAGTCTCATTGGCTACCAGAAAACAAGAGAAAAACTGCGGAAGGCAGGACTCTCTTCTCACCCAGATGCGGCGCAGCCGGTGACCCCGCCACGTACGAGTCTGCCGCACCTCTGAGCCCACCGCCGAGGAAGTTGAAGCCCAAGACCGTCATCGAGGTCGATAAACAGCTGATCCCCGGCCAAGGGCCAACGATCCTTCTCCTGCACCACCAGGGCAATGACGCGGGTGTTCATGATGTTGAGCTGCATGTCCGGATGCGCCGACCCATCTGCACTCCGAGAACTGCCACGGGTGCTCCAATTGTCGCCCACGAGCCCTTCGGCCCGATCCAGTTCCCCGGCGGCCAAGACCTCCCGCGTATCCATTTGCGGCCGTCGCACCATCAACACCAACACGCCTTCATCTGTAGGCGACGGACGGATCTCATCTAATCCCGCTTCGAGCTCTGCCAGCGTTACCGATTTCATCTCTGCCATGACAACCTCATTGATGTTTCAGCTTGAGTGACAAGGCGATTTTGCTTGCTTGGCGGGCGAAGTGTAACTACGATAGTCAGCCTTTGCAAGGATATTCAGCCGTGTCCGCATGGGACGAAGAAAAGCATCGAGAGCATTGAGATAGGCCACGAGACGTAAGCAGGAAAGCGATCAAAACGATTCGCAAAAATTGAGGCCATGGAGGATACAAATATCGATGGCGCGGCGCTGAAGGGGAATCATACAAGACAAGAGGAGGGGGCAGCATGGCGACCTTGGAGCAGTATGCCAACAAGTATCAGACGATCCGGATGGAAAGACGCGATGGGATTCTACAACTGACATTCCACACCAACGGCGGCCCGCTGCAATGGGGGAGCCTGCCCCACGGCGAGTTTCCCGAAGCCTTCCGAGATGTCGGCAGCGATCCCGACAACCGGGTGGTGATCATGACTGGCACGGGCGATGCCTTCTCCGGCCCCAGCGGCACGCCAGAGGGCCGGCCCAAAAGGACGCCGCGTGAATGGGACAAGACCTATTGGGAAGGCAAGCAGCTGTTGATGAATCTGCTGGATATCGAAGTGCCCATGATCAGCGCCATTAATGGGCCCGCCCTGCGTCATTCGGAGTTGCCCTTATTATGTGATATTGTCTTGGCTGCAGAGGATGTACGCTTTCAAGATTCCGGCCACTTCATGAGTGGCCTGGTCCCAGGTGATGGGATGCACATCGTCTACCCGCTGTTGCTGGGGCTCAACCGCGGCCGGTATTTTCTGTTGACGGGCCAGAATCTCGATGCCCGCCAGGCGCAGGAACTCGGGCTCGTGGCGGAGGTGTTGCCTCGGGAGGAATTAGTGCCCCGCGCCTGGGCTTTGGCCGAGCAACTCACCCAACAATCCCCCTTGGTGCTGCGCTATAGCCGTGTGATGCTGACGCAGTACGTCAAACGGTTGATACACGATCTCTTGGGCTATGGCCTGGCGTTGGAGGGCTTGGGATCGGCGGACGACCGTTTCGAAGGCCGATAACGCACGGGAGAACCCAACATGCCTGAGACGTCTTCACCTACCGCGATCAGCAAGGAAGACCTCCTGCACGCCTGGCGCCACCGCCATCGCCATCTCTCCGAGACGCAAGAACAGCTCCGTCTGGCCGCGTTTCGCCTGGTGCGAACCGGGCGTGCCGCCACCGAGGCGCGGCTGGCGGAGCGCGTCGATTTCCCCGCACAGATCGTGCGTGATGATCTCACGACGCTCGAACAACAAGGCCTCATCGTGCGCAACGCCAGCGGCGTAGTGGGCATCTTCGGGTTATCCCTGCTGACCACGCCGCACCGCCTGCAGCTCGACGGCCAGCCGTTGTTCACCTGGTGCGCACTCGATGCCGTCGGGATTCCTGCTGGATTGAGGGCAGAGGCTGTCGTGCAAGCGCAATGCTTTCACTGCCAACAGGCGCTCACGATTCGCTTCCGCTCCGGGCAGGTGACGGCGGTATCGGCAGCGGACCTCTGTATTTGGTTAACCCGGCCGGCGCAGGGACGATCGGCCGTGGGCGAGACGTGACCCAGCATCAACTTCTTTTGCTCAGGTGAGCATGCCGAAACGTGGGTGCAAGCGCGTCAAGCGCAGCGGGCAGGTGCGGTATTGACCTTGAACGAAGCGGTGGCTTTAGGCGGCGAACTCTGGGGCAAATTGCAAGACGAGCGTGGCCCGTGATGCGGCGGTACGCCCGTTGCAGCCG
This sequence comes from uncultured bacterium, assembly GCA_965178525.1. Classification (GTDB taxonomy): domain Bacteria; phylum Tectomicrobia; class Entotheonellia; order Entotheonellales; family Entotheonellaceae; genus CBCXVS01. The sequence goes on from CBCXVS010000098.1 coordinate 14,791, forward strand.
GACGGGTTTACGCCTCGTCCATCGTCTTCAGCTCCGTGATCCCCAGCATCTCCACATCCAGCGGGAAAATCGGCCGCCGGATGTTCTTGAACCCCAACCCCGTCAGCCGCGGGCTCGTCAAGCCGGGCGTATCGAGTTCGATCACGTCCGCGGCGATGGGCTCATGCGCGGCCCGGAAGTGCACACTGGACTTCAGCACGATGAATCGTTTCGCCGCCAGGTCAATGCCCAGACTTTTATAGAGCTGGAGATCCAGAGGTTGGTAGCGTTTTGACGTCACAATCACGTCGTTGCCCTCAATGTCCAGTACTGCTGTGGGTCCCATATCTGACTCCGCCCCGGTTCCCATCGGGCCTTCGTTGATAAACGTGCCATCGGAGAGCGTCTTGACGCGCGTCGTGACCTGGAGCGGCGCGCCATGCCAATTATCAGTATGACCGCCCAACGTGATGTCCAGCGGTTGGCCCTCCCTGGCGTCAAGCGCTTGGGTCACCACATGCGGATCCCACATCACGGCGAGGACGCCGCCTTTGAGTTCTTCCTCCAGGATCGCCTTCAGGACATACGTCCCATCTTCCGGCGACCCACCACCCGGGTTGTCGCCGATATCCGCCAAGACGATCGGAGTCGCCGTTGTCGCTTTGACGTATTGTAACGCCTCTCGTATCGGCATCGGGTTGACGAGAAACTCGCGCCGGCGGGACCAGACCATGTCGTGTAGGGCCTGGGCCAGCTCTTCGGCAAGCGCTTGATTGTTGTGGGTGGTGACGATAAAACTCATGCCGGCTTCGGGGATATCACTCCAGGGAAAACCCGCTGCCACGGTAATGGTTTCGACCCCCGGCATCGCTTCCATCCGGTGCGCTTCGGCCACCACCCGGCGCATCGGATCCCGGCCCGTAAACTGCACCTGCAAGGCCGGCAACATGGGCGGCTGCCGCATCGCCTTCGTCGGTTTGAGGCTGCCATCCAACATGCGCGCCGTGAGGTTGACCGCCTCCACGCCTCTTTCGTACCCGTCGATATGCGGGTACGTGTCATAGCCGATGAGCAAGTCGGCATGGTTGAGCATGCGCGCCGTGAAGTTGGCATGGAAGTCGAAGGTGGCCACCAGGGGGATGGCGCCCACGATGTGGCGCACCTCCTCCAACACTTTCCCTTCAATATCGGGATATGCGTCACTGACCCCCGCGCCATGCAGGTGCAGGACGACGGCATCAATATCCTGGGCGTTTTGAATGCCCTCGAGCATGGCGGACAGGATCGTGTCGAACGCCTCAGCGGTGATGGTCCCGGATGGCGTGGCCGAGGCAAACACGGTCGGGATGAGGTCGAACCCATGCATGCGGCAACCGTCAATGATGCCCCCAGCCGGCGTTTTGGTGCCGTTAAAACGCTCGAACAATTCGTCGCCATGGAGGAAGCGGCCCTTCCTGAATTCGCCTAAATCGGTCGCGATGTTGGATAGAACGTTGGTCTCATGAGAAATCGTGCCGGTGACAATACGCATGACCCTTCTCACCTCTATTGACGGCAAAACGTAAGCCCCCCGGCGCGGCCGGAGGATGCCAAAGTGTGACCATTCCGGTGCTACGTCGGCAACGTTGTAGGACAAATCTACCGGGAAGTCAAATGCACGCGCAACCACACCTCCAGCGTCATGAGCAGCCAGAGCTTCACGCCGTGTCGCGGCCACAGATTGCCGCGATAGTCCAACCATTGCCGTACCACGGCGCGGTTCACGTACGGCTGAGTGCGGGCGTGACGACTGAGCAGCAGACCTCGCGCGAACCGCCGCAAGTCCCGTCTGAACCAGCTCTGCACCGGCACCAGCATGCCGCTTTTCGGGCGGGTAAGAATCACCTTCGGCAACAGATCCGCCACGGCGCGCTTGAGCACGGCTTTCTCCTCCGCCCCCGCCAGCTTATACGCTGGTGGCGTGGCAAAGCTGGCCTCGACGATGCGGCGGTCGAACAGGGGGGAGCGACCCACTAGGCCGTGTGCCGTGGTCAGATTGCTCACCTTCGTCAGGATGTGATCGGCCCCCTTCAAGCGCACGTTGATGTGCATCAGTCGATTCAGGAAATAGGGCAAGTACGGATTGGTCAAAAACGGCGTCAGCACAGCTTCCTGGGGTTCCTGCTGGCGCAGAGCCGCCTGGACTTCGGGCGTGAGGAGGCGCGGCAAGTCATCATAACATTTCTGATAGGAGCGTAGATAGGCCGTCTCAGGGCTGCCTGCTGGTGGGTAGAGCGCGTGCAGCAGCATGGGGAGGTTTTTCGGCCCCCCAAAGCAAGGATCGCCGCCTTCGCCATTGAGGATCACTGAGGTATCCTGCGCCGCGGCGCGCCCGAGGAGAAAATTCGGCACAGTCAAGGGATCGCCAATGGGATCGTCTAGCGCTGCCATCGTGGCTTCCAAATGATCCCGAATCAACGTGGCCGGCAGTTCCAACACATGATGCCGGGTGGCGCAGCGCTGTGCCACAAGGTTGGAAAACCGCAGTTCGTTCGGATACTCCGGGCCGAAATGAATGGCGTAAGTATGGATGGGAGCCGCAGCTTCGCGCGCTGCTATCGCGGTCACGAGGCTGCTGTCGACGCCGCCTGAGAGGTAAATACCGACCGGGCCCGTTGATGGCAGCCGGGCCCGTACGGCTGCTTCCAGGAGCATGCGGAGGCGCGCGGCATGCTCCTCGATGGAATCCGTTGGATGCCAGGCGCCCTCGACCGGTTCCCAGTAAGTCTTTGTCTCGCCCGCCGGCAGCGTCAACGCGTTGCCGGGGCGCAGTTCCGACGCATCCCGCCAGAGGGTCTCGGCGCCGAGGACAAAGGCAAAGGTCAGATACGTCCGCATGGCCGTTAGGGACAGGTCGCTCGACACGGCTGGGCAGCGTCGCAAGGTCCGCAGGCGCGCGGCAAACCACCACGCCCGTCCCTTGGTGGCGTAGTAGAGGGTGCGTGCCCCCACGCCGTCCCGCAGCAACACGAGGCGTTGATGCGGCGCATCCCACACCGCGACGGCAAACATTCCCAGGGCATGCTGTCCCGCCTGCACGCCGTAGCGGCGATACAGGGCCGCCAACACCGCGCCGTCCTCGGCATCCGCAACGTCTAAGGCTGCACGTAATGCCTCTAGATTGTCGAGCACCACATCGCCACTCACGATAATGTCACCTGTTGGATCTGTCCACACCGGAGCCCCTCCAAAGGCCACGTCACGGTCGTGCCATCGTGGTGCGATGCCGAGGGCGTGTAGCGCCGCGGCCGGGTCAGAAACGCCAAAGACGCCGAGTAGATCGTTCATGCCCTCTGAACTCCTCTGGGCGCATGGCTAGCCAAAACTGTCCGCTGCATAGAAGTCCGCGGTGTGATCATCGAGCCAGATGTGCGCGTTGTTTGCATCAGACTTCGTACTGCGGGCAAAACCCTGGTAGATGGCCCGCATCAACCGTGCCGGGCGCAGGGTAGCGAGTTCGGCCCGGTTGCCCTTTTGCAGCCAAGCAACCTCCTCGGGCGTGAGGAGCTGAGCCACTTCGTCGAGGCGCTCCCGACTGGAGCCGGAAAGCGTCAGCAGGCCCAGGGTATGAGCGTGTCGCGGGCGCAAGCCGAGGTCATGAATGCGGATGGCCGGGTCGGGAAACCAGGGTTCCGACCGCAAGAGCAGGGGCAGCCTGCAGCCGTTGGCCGACGCGTCGTGCAGGGCAAAAACCTGGAGCTGCGGATTGCGTCGCAGCATGGTCATCACCGTATCCGTCAGATCTGGTGGATAGCCATGCACGCTCAGGAGGGCACAGTTGTTCTCAAAATGAAAGTTATTGGCCACCAGCATCGCTGCCGTTTCGGTCCGATCGACGATCAACGCGCGGTCAAAGCTATACAGGGTCAGATCAGGTTCGATGGTGTCCGGTTGGCGGTGGACAGGCTCATTCTTCGCCGGTAGAAGCCGCTCGATGGGGCCGTGGGCCCGCTCCCACTGCTGCAGGTGAACGATGAACCGCTTATAATCGAGTTTCGGCCGCGGTAGTCCCCCGAAGCAGCTGACAAGCCAGAGATATCCCTTGCGAAACCCTTGCGGAAGCTGCTGTGGCCAATCCAGACGACGGTTCATTTCATACCATAGCTGGCGGCGGGTGAAGTAGAGTGTGCCGTCACCTGTCACCGCCCGCAGTGCATTCTGAAAGCGCTGGTCGGTGACTTTTGGCGATTGGCCATACGGCTCAAACGCGAATGGACGCCGACACCTATCACATCGCCGGCCGTTGCGTTGGCGGCTCTTGTAGTTGGTGTCGCCTCTGCAGTAAATACATCGCACGGTGCGTTCCTTGTCATATCTTCGTTCTAGGGCGCTGCCGTCGGCCATGCTAGGGGACGCTCCCGGGTCTCGCACCAGATATGCAACATCAACAACGCCCACAGCTTCTCTCCGGCGCGCCGCTGCCGGAATTCGCCGGGTTGATCGATGCCGCGGCGCAAGGCCGCCACGGCCTTTGGCGCTAACCAGCCAGCCTGTTGTAAACGACGAGAAGACAGCCAGCGGGCGACGTCGCGCTGCAGCGGACCGAGACACCACTGCGTCGTGGGCACGCCCATGCCCCGTTTGTCATGCCAGACGATCGCCGCTGGCAAGTACGGCTCAGCGGCCCGCTTCAGGAGGTATTTCTCACATGCGCCGTGTAGGAACCACACGGGCGGCAGGGCGAACGTCCACTCCGTCAACGCCTGGTCGAAAAACGGCGTATGGACGCGGAGCCCATGGGCCGCAGCCAATTGGGTGGCGCGCGGCGCGATATTCTGCGCCCCTTTGAGCCATAAGTTGGCGGCCCGCAGCCGGTGTAGCAGGCTGCTAAAGCCCGCTGCGTTCAGGGCAGGACGCACCCAGGCGCCAACGTCTACCTGGTCGACGGCGGCGCGGGCGCGTGGGGTATAGAACCGCTCCGTCAGGCCGTAGAAGCGGTGATAGGTGCGCAGATACGCCATCTTGCGGTCGTAATGTGCGGTCCCATAGAGTTCCGCCGCGATCATGGGCTTGGTTGCCCACCCCCCAAAGAGTTGGTCACCCCCCTCGCCGTTGAACACCACATCGACCCACTGGGCCGCGGCCTGCCCCAGGAGATAGAGGGGCACAGTCACGCCATCACCAAAGGGCTGGGCCAGAGCGGCGGCGGTGGCCTGCAACGCCGTTTTGACATGCACGGGAGAAGCTGGCACACGGTGCCACGGCTGGCTGAGATGCGACGCGACGTGCTGCGCATACGGCACCTCCAGGTCAAAGGGCGGGCCGAAATCGAGGGTGAACAGGTGTACCCGCACGCCGAGGTCTACGAGTAAGGCCGCGATGAAGCTGCTGTCAATCCCACCCGAAAGGAAGACGCCGACTTCACGCGCCGCCCCCACACGCCGTGCCACGGCCGCCCGTAATCGATGCCGCAATGCCGTCACGATCTGATCCTCAGATAGCGCCAGCGGTGCGGTTTCGCTCCATGCGGCCTGCGTGTCACATGGTCGGTGCGCCCCGGGCTGCAACACGAGTCGCGCCCCGGCGGGCAGAGCGGTCACGCCAGGCGTGAGCGTGAGCGGCGTCGGGACATAGGACAAGCAGAGGTAGCCATGTAGCGCCACCGGGTCGAGTTGGGTGGCGACGTCGGGCAGGCGCTGCAGCACATGTGGATCAGAGGCGAACCACGTGACTTGTCCGATTTGAGTGGTATACAGCCCGTACAATCCGAATGGATCCCGCCTCAACATCAGGGTGGGTCCCAAGGGATACACCGCGGCAGACGAGCCGGCCTCCGCATCGGAGCCAATGGCGGCGGTGATGCGTCCATCCGCGGCGGTGATAAGGGTCACAGGCGCGGCGCCGGTGTGTTGTATGCCAAGGCCAAAACCGGCGCCGGTGCAGAGCTCGGTTGCCTGTCCGAGCAGGCGTTGTAGGTCCTGTGCCTGACACGCACTGCTGGGACCCACATATCCGGCCCAGACACTCATTCGGACACTCCCGGCGACCAAGGCCATCATGGCGTCAATGCCGTGGTCTGCATCATCTGATCGTGTCGGCAACGCCAGATAACTTGGAGATTGACAGGATCATGCAGGAGGAAAAAAGAATCTGGTAGGGGACTATACAGCTTTGCCAGATAAGATGCAAGGATAAGTTTTATCCTATTACAGATAAGAAGAATGGGATATGATCAAAACAACAGAAAGAGATATGATATAAGAATTTTTATTCGAAATGCATGAAAATAATTATCTGAAATGAGTCATATTAATGATAAAAACCATACTTTGTACAAGATAGTAATTCATCTTAGTGTG
>CBCXVS010000098.1:21121-23429 GCA_965178525.1 uncultured bacterium
TATCGTAACTCGATGATACTTGTCGAACACCAGAAATCGGCATTGTCGAGGAATTGCCTCAACCTTTCATTTCCCTGCCGCCTCATGGCGGCAGCCCCCTGAAAGGTGTTTTTGTTGTTGGGGCGGGTCACAGTGACTTGGTGCCGGATCGGCTCGTGCCGAAATTCGCCATTGCCGGTACCGGTGGCGGAATGCCGCGAACAGGTGCAACAAGCTCGCGAGCACGGGTATTGACCAGGTATCGATCATCCCGCACACACCGGCTCCAGGAGACCGTTTGGTTTTAGTTCGTACGTTTGCACAAAAAGTGATGAGCACGATATAGGAATGCTTTCACAACTCTTTCTAAGACGGGAACAGCTTCTGAATCATCTTCAACACCGCATCGTCATCGGGCCGAGTGCGAATCCCCTGCAGTATATTTTCGACCACCTGGGCGGCTTGCGTCTCGTCGTAGCCTAATTCTTTCAGTCTGGCGATCACGTCGACCTGCTTGGCTAACACGGCTGTCTCACTCATGCCGCGCAAGTAATGGATGCCTACTTTGCCCAGCAGCCAGAGGCTGGCCACACCCACGAGCCACAGGGCCGCAACGGGAACGACACGTGTGGGTGAGTCGCGCTCAATCTCAGCCGCGACACGTGCTGTCGCTGCTTCTACCAGATGGCGTAGATCGTCATTCGCCTGCATCTGTGCTTCAAATGCTTCGAGTTCTCGACGGTCCATCACGGCATGTCTCCTTTGCAAATCCTGTCAAAATTCTGCTGGTTTGGCGCACAAGTACCCGCAGTATAAAAAAAATGGTATGTTCTGACCATGTGAGGGCTTGTGACGTAAATCTGTATCCGGGGTACATGAGCCATGGCCGAACTTCGACTGGTCTTTCAACGGGCAGACACGGGCGTGACCGTACGCGTGGACTTTAACGGGCCGGACGGCAGTCTCACTGGCGGCCAACCCCAGCCCTTTGCGTTCGAGTTGGAACCCGACGATTATGCCGATCTGCGTTGGTATCTCGAAGCGTTCATGGATCTGCCCATGGGTGGCTCCGTCTTGCGGGCCAATCGCGTTGAGCAATCGCTGGTTCAGTGGGGGCGAGACCTGTACCAGGCGGTGTTTGATCACGGCGACCACCGGGACTTGATCCGCGACCTGATGCAGGCCGAGACGCCGCGTCTGTTGACCATCGCCACCACCGACGGCGATCTCCTGCGTTTACCGTGGGAACTCATGGCGGACGAGCGCGGCGCGTTGACGCGCCGTGGCGTCACCATCCGCCGGCAGTTGGAAACGGTGAAGCAAAATCTGACGTACGCTGTCGGCTCGCCGTTACGCGTGTTGTTGGTCGTCAGCCGTCCCGACGATGCCGGCTTTATCGATCCGCGGCACAGCACCCGCGCCATGCTCGATGCGCTCACCGCCCTCCAGGACAACGTCACGGTGGAGTTCTGTCGGCCCCCGACCCTGGCGCGTCTGGAAGCCATGCTAGCCGAGTCCGATGGGGCCTACGACATCGTGCACTTCGATGGCCATGGCCATTACGACCGGCTGTTGGGGCTGGGCGTGTTGCTGTTCGAGAAGGCGCAACAATCCGGTCGGATGCGAGTCGAAAAAGACCCGGTGCAGGCCGATCGCCTGGGCAACTTGCTGGCGCGCTATCAAATTCCGTTGGTGATTCTCGAAGCCTGACGCACCAGTGAGGTCGATGACGTGGCGTTCCGCTCGGTCGCCCCAAGGTTGATCGAAGCGGACGTGGGTAGCGTCATGGCCATGAGTTATGCGGTGCACGTGGAGGCGGCCAAAATTCTGATCGAGCGCTTCTACCGCGAACTGGCCCGTGGCCGCACCATTGGTCAGGCGATGGAGCACGGACGCGGGGCGCTGATGGCCCAGCCGGATCGGTGGCTGGCGTATGGGCCTCGTGGCAAGACTATCCAACTCCAGGACTGGTTTCTGCCGCAACTTTACCAGCGTGGCGGCGACATGGCGCTGGTGGGCACTGTGACCCGAGACACGGTCCACGAGTCGCCGCCCGCTAACCGTCCGCTGTTCCCCACCGGCGATCAGATCGGCGCGTTTCCTCGTCCGCCGTTTTACGACTTCTTCTTCCTTCCCACGGCCGCGCGCGCGAGCTGTATCACCTCGAACGCGTCTTCCGCACCGATCGGGCAGTCCTGCTGCACGCCATGGGCGGCATGGGCAAGACGATGCTGGCACGAGAGGCCGCTCAGTGGCTGACGCGGACGGGGCTTTTCCACCATGGCGCCTGCTTTCTGAGCTTCGAACAGCCGGTCACCGCCGAGCGCAT
>CBCXVS010000099.1:0-23079 GCA_965178525.1 uncultured bacterium
AAATGGACTTTTGAATTGGGCTAACCTGTTGATCTACTTAACCCTCCGCCTATTCTGCCAGGGGAACTTCGGACTAAACGGCGATGCAGGCCGCATGAAACCAAAGTTAAAGGCCGCGTATACCTCGTGTGTCAGGTCATAGCTCATCCATCGGGTGAATTTCCCGAGAGGCACGCGATGGGCAATGACGCCACGAGAGAGAACATCATGGTGCAACTCCGGTGGCCTTTTCCAGCCGAACGCATCGTAGTACAAAGCAAATGTGGCAAGCTGGTGCAGACCGCGATGTGAGAGATGCTCTCTGATCCGTGTTTGGAGCTTCTTCGCCTGAGTTTCGTAGGTTGCGGTCTCCAAACCCAAGTGGCGCAATATCCATAAGGCACGCAGATAAGATAGTATGTCTTGTTTGAACTGCAGAGCCGTTGCCGTATCGAGGTCGTGGTATGGCGCTCTCTGTGTCTGTTTTGCAAGATGTTGAACACGGTCTCGAATCGCGTTCTGCTCATGCTCGGTGCGCGCGCTGCGGTGCAAAACCAGGTATGCATCGAGCGCTTCTGTATATTTTTTCTTCCCCTTGGCCCCTATCCGTCTCAGCTCGATGGGATCAATCGCTAGGTGATCAAGCCACGCCGCCGTCCTTCTTCGTGCTCGTAGGTAGTCATCAACCCGATGCTTATATGTCGCCGAGACAGGCGTCTCTAGAAGTGGCAGCTGAAAATCGCATTGACCGAGGACCACAGCAACAAGGCAGGCCAAGACAAGACCTGCAAGCGTCAGAGGATGTAAATTCGTGCGGCTCTTGATTTTACATAACATATTCATGCGATAATTCCAAACACCATGAATGGTTACTCTTTTATAAATGACTGGGTATCATGGCCTTTATATATTTCTCCAGGGGAAAGATATCAATTTAATTTTGCCTCAGTACTTAAAAATGTAGGTAGTATCCCAAAACAAGTCAAATCACACGATGCACGCGTCTGGCCTTACCGGAAATGGCAAGCGCCAACGTCTACTTCCACAACGGCGACAAACTGGATGCCACGGCGGTCAAGTTCAGTATCGACCGCTTGATGGACCCGGAAACCAAGTCGCTCATGCGGCGGTTTTATGAGCCGGTGGACCGGGTGGAAGTGCTCGATCCGCTAACGGTCCGCGCCCACATGAAGCGCCCCTACGCCTTCTTCCTGCATATGGTCGCGGCCTACCGGACCGGCCTCGTGCTCTATTCGCCCAAGGCGACCGAAAAACACAGCCTGGAGGAGCGGAAAAAAGGCAACCCGGAGGCGGTGGTGGGCTGCGGGCCCTTCAAGCTGGTGGAATGGTTACCGAACCAACACCTTGTCATGGACCGCTGGGAGAAATACCACAAACCGGGGCAGCCGTATGTGGATCGCGTCATCCTGCGGGTCATCAAGGATCCCGTGACCCAGCTCGCGGCCTTCAAGACGGGCGAGGTGGACTTCATTGCCTCCTTCAGCCCGGAACATGTGGAGACCATACAAACCCAGAATCCGGAGGCGCAACTCCTGACCGGCCCGGAGACCACCATCATGGCGGCGATGATGAAGGTCACGCAGCCCGCACCCGGGGAGAAGGGTCTGTCCGAGAATCGCGTCCCCCACCCGGTTTTTGGCGACATCCGGGTCCGCAAAGCGATCGGCTGCTACGGCCTGGACCGGAAGGAAATCGTCAAAATTGCCTTTAACGGGAAGGCCACGCCCTGGGTGGGGATGTTTGGGCCGGGGGTGCTGGAGACGACGAACGTCAATCACTTCTGCCCCTACGATCCCGAGGAAGCCAAAAGGTTGCTCACCAAAGCGGGCTATGGGGCGCAGAACCCCCTGAAATTCCGCATCCTCACGGATACGGAAAAGTCGGTGTTCAACGTCATTGCCACGGTCATCAAGGAGCAGATGGAGCGGCTTGGCGTGGCAGCGTCGATCAATCTGGTGGATAAGGTCACGCTGAGTACGGCGCTGCGCCTCGACGGCGACTTTGATATGTTTGTAGAAGACCTGTTGTCCCTGTTGACGGTGGATAACAACGCCTACATTTCGGTGGCGAATTCGAGCGTAAATCTGACGCGGCACACCGATACCAAGATCGATGACTACTACTTTCGGTATGCGTCAGAGATGGACTCGGTGAAACGTCGCGCCATTGCCAAGGAGTTGCAGGAGTACATGGCCGACAAGCTGTATTGGAACGTCATCTCGGGTTCGCCGTTCTACCAGGTGGCGCAACGCTGGGTGAAGGGGTATCACTTCAACTCCGAATTTGAAATCCATTTCGAGACGGTGTGGCTGGAGAAGTAGCCCCCTCAACCGACAGAGGGCCATGTGCCTCTGACGCGGTTTCAGCTTGGGGGGGCAAGTGGGTCGTGTTGTCGGTCTCACGGAGCGACGGGGACATGTCGTTCCGTGAGACGGAGGACGACGGCACGTTTGGCCAACGTGTCGTCAGGGGATGCGATTGACGGGCCGAACCGTGGTGCCAGCAGTGGAAGGCGCGATCGGACATGCTCCTGACACCAAGGAGAGGTCTGTGCGCGTTTTTTTTCTTGGCAACCGTTGTAGATAAGAGAAGAGGAACAATGATGAGAGATCGCATGAAAGGTTTCAAGTTGAGTGTGTTCCTCATCGGCGTGGTGATGCTCATGGGCCTGTGGGCCGTGCCGTCGGCCCTGGCTGAAGACCAGCCACGCTACGGGGGGATCTTACGGGTGGCGCTGGCCGGTGATCCCCCGAGCCTGGACATGCACCAGGAGGGAACCTTCAAGGTGAAGATTCCCCTGTCGCCGTGTTACAACACGCTGATCGTTTACGACCCCCATGGGTTTCCCAAGATCGTCGGCGATCTGGCCAAGTCCTGGACCATCTCGGACGATGGGCAGACCTATACCTTTAAGCTGCACCAGGGAGTCAAATTCCACGACGGTAGCGACATGACGTCGGCCGATGTCAAGGCCAGTTGGGACCACTTTGTGTTTCCCCCCAAGGGGGTTGCGAGCATACGGCGGAGCTTGTATCAGGCCATCAAGAGCATCGAAGCCCCCGATCGCGACACGGTGGTCTTTCACCTGAAATACCCTTCGGCGTCGTTTCTGTCCATGGTGGCCTACCCCCATGCCTTTATCTATTCCAAGAAGTACCTCGATCAGGATCCCCATTGGTACAAACAGAATGTCATGGGCACCGGTCCCTTCAAATTGAAGAAGTATGTGCGAGGCTCCTATCTGGAAGTCGAGCGCAACCCCGACTATTTTAAAAAGGGGTTGCCCTATATGGATGGGATCAAGTATTTCATGATCAAAGACCTCTCGGCCCGGGCCAAGTCGGTGCGCTCGGGGCGCACCGATACGGAAATGCGAGGTCTGCCCCCAGCCGAGGTGGAAGCCATCACCAAGCAGATGGACGAGCAGATCGTGCGGCGCTATCCCAAGGCCTTTATCCACTGGGGGGTCATGCTCAACCCGGACCAAAAGCCTTTCGATGATGTCCGGGTGCGCAAAGCTCTTTCCTTGGCCATTGACCGATATGAGGCGGCCAAGGTCCTGGGGCCCCTGACTGGTCTGGAAACCGTGGGGGGCCTCATGCATCCGGACACGAAGTGGGCCTTGCCCCCGGAAGAACTGCAGCAGATGCCGGGTTTTGGCCAAGACCACGGAGCCAATCTGCAAGAGGCCAAACGCTTGCTGGCGGCCGGCTATCCCGACGGCTTTAAGACCGTGCTGCTCAACCGCGCCGTGAAGCTGCCGTACATCGATTTTGGCGTCTACCTGGTGACGGCCTGGAAGAAGATCGGGGTGGAGGCCGAACATAAGCTGGAGGAATGCGCGGCGTGGTATAAGAGTTTTCGGACCCGCAATTTCGAGCTGGCCGTGAGTCCCTTTGGTTCGCACGGTGACGGGGATCCCGATGAACTGATGGTGCGATATCTCACGGGCTCTTCCTCGAACTTTAGCCGTATCAGTGACCCGGAGTTCGACCGGCTGTTCGAGCAGCAAAAGGTCGAGCGCGATGAGCAGGCGCGCATTGGACTGGCCCATGACATGCAGAAAGTCATCCTGCGCAAGATGTGGTGGATGCCGGTTGTGTGGTGGACCCGGATCGAGGTGCGCTCGGCGCACATCCGCAACTACGAACCGCACCATTCCCATCACATGAATCGACGCTTCGAGGACATGTGGTTGGCCAAGCCGTAAGCGCGACAGCGACGTCCGACACGCCGTCGCGATCCGATGTCCCGAGGGCTTGAGGGCCTCGACCCGCCTGTGACAGAGGCGGGTCGAGCCAGAAATGCCTTGGCCCCAACGTCCGCAACCTCTTCTTTCATCTCCGGGAGGATGTCGGCCATAACCGAAATGGCACAAATGCGCCGAAAGGTGACAAAGTCGCCATAAGTTTTGGAGTGGGCCATTGCCCAGAGGAAGCCAAAACGGCAATGTATCTCGTTGGCATAAGGGACCAAGGCTGCGACCCTGTTTTGCCAATCGCTCCTTCTGCCTCAGCAACACTGTCACACTCTAAAACACGCCCGCTGCCCAGTCCTCGGCACAATACTCGCGCTTACTCACCACCTGGATTTGCTGCGCATAGGTGGTCAGAAGGTCTTGGTGCGCTTTGCTCGCCCTCGCGTCCACGGCAACCCGTAGATCACAACCCTCACCTCGCGCCTCGACCTCAAAAATGGCTTGGGCGTGCGGGGAAGGGAGATGCTGGGAATATCGTCGGCGTAGACGATCCGATCCGCCTCGACCTGGGCCGAGCCGGTACGAAGCTCGAGCTCCGTTGTGGGAGAGACGAGGGTATGCCAGCTGCCGCAGCGCAATATCTTCCGGGGCTCGCGGAGCTGGTTGCCAATGGCGCCGTGGGCGCTCGCCAGATGCGGATCGGTCAGGACGTGATAGACCCAAGCCATGGGTGTGGAGATAGGCAGGGAGATCAGCGTATGCGCGCCCTCCCGCTGCATTGCCGGCGGCGACGTCGTTTCTTTCCGGTCACTGAACGCGAAGGTCTCATAGCAATAGTGAACGGGGCCAATATGTTCATATGCCGTTTCCCCGTGGTGCCACGTGTCGTTACCATGCCTCAACAACGCCTGCCCTTCGGGTTGCGTGTTGAGGTAATCCTCAGACAGCAGCGCATATTACGCTTCGTTCACCTCGTTTTTGAGCAGACGATGGACGACAATCACGGCTGGCCCCAGGAGTTTCGCAAAGTCGCCGACCACCATCGACGTGACCGGACCGTAGTGGACAATCACTTTGATGGCCAGCTGGTGCGATATCTCGCAGGCCTGACAGCCACACAGGCGCGTCCGTTCGTAGGCACGAAGCGTGTGCTCGAAGGTCTCGACGATCCGGGTGAGCTGCGAGGTGAGCTCGTCCATACTAGGTGCCGGGCCAAAGCGATAGAAGAGAATCGCGTCGCCCTCAATTTCCGAGATTTCCAGATCCAGTTGGTTGTTGTGAATGACCGTTTCAAGCAATTCCGCAATAATATCTTTGCTATGGATGATCGGGGTCTGCGTCACGAAATGGGTAAAGCCGCTGATGTCCGGGATGAGGATCAAGGCCGGGCTAATGCTGTCAGCTTGGCCATGGAGTGGCGTGGCGGAATAGACGCGGCTCGATGGTGATACCGCGTGAGGATGAGAGGGGGCTGAAGAGCGGCCAAAGGCAATCGGCCAATGTAGACGCCTGAATAAAGATTTCACGACTCGTCCCCTTCTTGCTGAGAGTCATGATTGTAATCAGGTTCTTTCAGTATAGAGCCGCGTGTGAGATGATATACAGCGGATGGTCTCTCCCCATGTGAGGCGACATGGCCTACCTACGGCCCATAAACTAGCACAGTGATCGTGTAAAATCAAGCAACCGACTTGACAGATTCGGGCTGGTTCGGGGCGTCATGGTGTCGGAGGTGGAACGCCAAGCCAGAGGCCAGGGGTGGCGAAGTGGTACACGACACATGGCGAGAGAAGCTGGGATGCATTGAACAGAACTCTCGTTACGCCAACAAAGTGCACGGACGGGGGGATGTGTGCCGTTTCTACCCGATTGAATCTAAAGGCCTAACCTCTTGAGATGGGTGGTGTGCCGTTTTCGGCACGCAAAAACATAACAAAGCCATCTTCAAGGAGGTTTTTCCATGCCTGCGTCCACGCACCAACTTCCCGCCTCGGCCTATCACCTCAAGCCCTCTGACGTGAGAAAACTGCTCCTGAGCGCCAGCAATTTTCGGGATCGATGCCTGATCAAAACGCTCTGGTGGCTTGGCGTTCGTCGCAGCGAACTCATCCATCTCGATGTCCGGGACTTCGATGAAAAACGCAAACGGATGACCATCCACAAGGGCAAAGGCGGCAAAACACAGGTCATTCCCATCATCCTGCAAGCCTTTTACAGGCCAGTCACTTCAGTGATCGCTTCATGCATCATTGCAATGCCGCGATCTAGTTCGTCATACGTCATCGTCAACGGCGGCGCCATGCGCCAGACCGTGTGGACGCCCTGGTACGACGCTACCTGCACCACCAGACCTTTGTCCCCAGGCACCGCTGGGTCATGGCGATAGTCGCGGGCCGTCTGCAAGAGTTCGTCTGTGCTGGCATCCGTCAATCGTAGAGATTCCTCGCTCATCGCCGCTCCTTTATGCCGTGTTCCGCATGAGTTTCGACGCGTTTGCCAACCCACAACGCGGTGTCCACCTCAACGCCATAGTCTCGCAGAGCGCCCTCAGGCGAGACATAGCCGGCGCGCACGTCGGCCACCACCTCCTCGACGCGCCGATCGAGTGGCTCTCCGAATCCGCCACCGCCGGCATCGCGCAGCGTCAAGGTTTGCCCAGGCATCAGCACCTGTTCCCCTGGCTGCAGGAAATGCCGTCCCTTGGGATGCACGGGATCACCCTCAATATAAAACGCCCGTTGCGCCCCCGGCTTGCCGCCCTGATAGCCCGCTGCCGGGAAGGACGTGCGGTTGCCAAAACATGCGACCACCACGGGATCGGCCGAGCGGTTTTGGAACGCTACTTCCTGCCCCAGCCCACCGCGGAACTGGCCCGGACCGCCGGAGTCGGGCCACAGCTCTTTGCGGCGCATCAGCAGGCTGGTGCCGCTCTCCAGCGCTTCGATGGAGGTGACGGCGACATTCGACGGCCCAATCGTGGTATGCAGCCCATCTTTCGTGGCCCGTGCGCCAAAGCCGCCGCCCGAGAAACATAGCGTCGAAAAGGGCTGCCCACGCAGGTCGCGGCCCGTAAAGTTAATCGCGTTCATCAGCCCGGTTTCGGCGGCCAAGCGCTCGGGTACAATCTCGGCCAAAGCGCCCCACACCGCAAAAGGGACAAAGTGGCCCACGGCATGGCGGCCACCGGTGGCGGCTGGCGGCATGGCGTTGAGAATGCAGCCCTGCGGCGCTGTCGCGTGCACGGGCTGGAAGCTGCCGTCATTGTTGGGCAATGTCGGGGTGGTGATGCATTTGATGGCATAGGCGCAGAACGCATAGGTGTAGCAGAACGGCACATTCACGCCGGCCGGAACGGTCGGTCCCGTCCCATCAAAGTCGATATGGACCTCATCCCCCCGTATCTCCACGCTGCAGGCCACGGCGATGGCGCTGTCAAACCCCTCGATGTCGAATTGATGCGTGTAGCGCCCATCCGGCAACTGCTGCAGCGCCTGACGCATCGCCACTTCAGAGCGACTCTGGATCGTATCCGAAAGCGCATCGAGGCTGTCCAAGCCATATTCGTCCATTAATGCCACCATTAGACGGGCGCCCGTTTGATTGGCGGCGATGTTGGCGTGTAAATCGCCAAGCGTTTGCTCAGGGACACGTACGTTTTCCCGAATCAGCGTCAGGAGGGTGTCGTTGAGGCGTCCGGCCTCGGCCAATTTCATCGGCGGAATCCGCAGCCCCTCCTCGAATACCTCCCGCGCCACGGCCGAAAACCCGATGCCGCCGATGTCGGGCAGATGGGTCACGGTGCCGGTGAAAGCCACGAGGGCGTCACCCCGGAAGACGGGCCGGATGACGCTCACATCGTAGAGGTGTCCCGTGCCGATCCAGGGATCGTTGGTGATCAAGATATCGCCCGGACGCAGGGTGTCGGGCGGAAAACGTTTGATAAAATGCTGCACCGTCTGCGGCAGCGTGCCAAGGAATGAAGGCGCGCTCTGCGTGGCCTGCGCCAACAGCCGGCCGTGGCGGTCGAACACCGAGCAGCACAGGTCATACGCCTCGCGCACAATGGTGGAAAAGGACGTGCGAATGAGCGAGAGAAAGATCTCGTCCACAATCGAGACCATCCGGTCCCATTGGATGGTCAGGGTGATGTCATCGTATGTCATACGCGAGCCCCCTCCTACGCCAGGGTGACGATAATGTTGAGATGGTCGTCAACATGCCCGATATGCCCGGGGAAAAGCACGAGCGAGGATTCTCGTTCCTCCACCACCGCCGGGCCTGACACCGTGTCCCCGGGACGTAAGCGGTAGCGATCGTAGATCGCGGCGGATTGGAACGCCCGCGCCTCCGGCATATAGATCGAACGCTGTCCTTTGAGCGCCTTCGGGCCGTCTCCAACGCCGGACGCATTCTGCGCCAGACGCAAGTCCAACGCCTCGGCCGGCCCAACCCCCGATACTTTCCAGTGCACCACCTCCACCGGCGTGTCGGTGGGGGCGACGCCACAGAGATGCGTATAGGCGTCGGCAAATCGCGCGGTGAGATCCGCGATGGGCGCCGCCGCATCCAGGCGGTCGGCCGAGGTCTCGACCGTATACCCTTGGCCCTCATAACGCAAATCGGCCGTCCGGGTAAGCGTCACTTGATGGCGTGCGAGTTGCGCCCGCTGCAACATCTCCAGCGCCCGTGCTTCGAGCCCGCCAAAGCGCGCCTCCAAGGCCGCAGGATACAACGGCAAGAGCGACTGGCGCGCCGTTTGCGCCACATCAAACCCCAGCGGGGTGACCAGCAACCCAAAGGCGGAAAACACGCCCGCGCCCCAAGGTATAATGACGCGCTGAACGCCCAGACGCCTCGCCACCCCCATCGCATGCACGGGGCCAGCCCCCCCGAAGGCGACAAATTCATGGCCGCGAATGTCAATACCGGACTCGGCGGCGTGCAACCGAAAGGCATGCGCGATGTGTTCATTGGCCACCTGATGAATGCCCAGCGCGGCCTCGACGACACCGCCACCGAGTCGGTCCGCCACCACACGCTGGATCGCGTCACGCGCCGCACCGGCATCCAAGTGCATCGCACCGCCCAAGAAAAAGCCGGGGTTCAGATAGCCCAAGACGACATTGGCATCCGTCACCGTGGGCTGTGTGCCGCCACGGCCATAACAAGCCGGTCCGGGCTCCGCACCCGCGCTTTCAGGGCCGACCCGCAAGCGCCCTAAGGCATCGACCGCCGCCATACTGCCGCCGCCAGCTCCAATCTCGATGAGCTGCACGGCCGGAATGAGCAAGGGCAGGCCGCTGCCTTTCTTATCCTGATATGCCCTGGCCACTTCGAGGCTGTATGCTTTTTTGATCGACCCGCCTTTGATGACGCAGCCTTTGGCCGTGGTGCCGCCCATGTCGAACGCCAATTGGTTCGGCGTCTCGGTCAAGCGGCCCACATGCTGGCTCATCAAGGTGCCGGCCACGGGACCGGATTCCACCAGCAACACGGGGAATTGTCCGGCGGTCTCGGCGGTGATCGTACTGCCGGCCGAACTCATCAGGTAAAAATCCCCCTGCAAGCCGCGGGCGCGCAAGCCGTCTTGCAGATGGCGTACGTATTGCTGCACCAGGGGTTGGACATAGGCATTGCAGACGGTGGTGGACGTGCGCTCGTACTCGCCCATGGAGGCGGCGAGTTCCGATGAGAGGGACACGTAGAGCTGGGGAAAGGCATTGGTGAGAAAACGTTTGAGCTGCTGTTCATGTGTGGAGTTGGCATAGCTATGCAGGAGACACACCGCCAGGGAGGTGACCCCTTCGGCCACGAGCGCTTCGATGTCGATACGCGCTGGCGCCAGATCGAGCGTCTGGATCACCTGGCCATCGGCATTGATGCGCTCGCGCACCCCGCGCCGCCAGTGCCGGGGCGCCAGCGGCTGCGGAAACTCCAGCCCCAGGTCGTACATGTCATAGCGCACCTCGCGCCGGATATCGAGGGCGTCGCGGAATCCTTCCGTCGCCAGAAGCCCGACCCGCGCCCCTTTGCGTTCGATGATAGCGTTGGCCGCAAGCGTGGTGCCATGGACGATGTAGGCGACCTCATGCAGCCCGACGCCCGAGCGTTGCAGCAATAGCTCTAGGCCTTGCAAGACCCCAACGGCGGGATCGTACGGCGTGGTCAGGTATTTTTCTTTGGCAATCTGGCCGCGCTGACCATGCACCAGTACAAAATCCGTAAAGGTTCCGCCGACATCAATGCCGATACGGGTCTTCATGACGCCTCACACTCCCTGGAGTTGCCACCGTCGATGGCGCATGCGTTGTCAGTTGTCAGAATGCCGAGGAACGCATGATAGCAGATTGTGTCGGGAACGTCAGCTATGGCAACAGCTTGGTTTGCACAAACGCAAGTAAGGCTTGCGCTTCAGGAATGCCCTCACTCAACCGCCCTGCCGCATTCACAACCCGCCACCTGTCGAACGCTTGATCTCCGGGGCAGAGCTGGAAGTAGCGCCTCAGATAAACGCGATGGAACTGCTCGGGTACGGACAGCCCAGGCCGCTGGCATCAAGTCTCTCTTTCGGGCAGCCAACCGTCTTCTAAAATGTGCTCTATTGGCCAGGGGCACTGCTCGGGAAACATCGAGAGATCGAGCTGGGTTTGGTCCCTCGCTTCGCGCCTGGCTCGTTGGTACACCCGGTCGAGCACGTCTGCCGGATAGCTACTTAAGCTGGGGCTATCCGCCATGTCGTCTTCGATCTCGTGGCGAGCATGATTAATGGTTGTGTCCCAATCCCCATGTGTCCGCTCATGGTCGTTCGGTAGATAATACCATTTGAGCAAATGGATCAAGAGACGCTGTAGTTGGCTCCGCATCGCTTTGCGGTCCCGTTTGGCCAAGCCCTCGACCTCCTCAACCAGTGCGTCCAGGTCGATCTCTTCCAAGCGACGCTGCTGCAGGAGCTTCGCCGTCTCATCGGCCCAAGCGACAAAGTCTGTGTGGTAATGCGTACTCATTCGCCTTGCCTTCATAAGACTGATGCATGACTGACGACAGAGTCTATTTCTATCACAAACGGCACCAGCTCGCGCTGACAGCTCAGCCCGACGACGCCTGCGACATCGCCAACCGCAGCCCAAAGGCTTGCAAGATTTTGTCCAAACTCGACAATTGCGGATTCCCGTTTCACTCAGCATACGGTAGAGGGCATCGCGGACTAGGTGCGTTTCGCCGGCGAGCTTGCCCATCCCGCCCCAGGTTTCGGCCACATGACGCGGGTGCAGGAAGAAGACGTCCTGGGAGGCTTCCTCCAGCGCCGCGTTCAGATAGGCGAGGCAAACTCGGCGTGTATCATGATATCATGGAGTTGCCGACCTCGGAAATGATGAAAAAGGGATCCGCGAAGGACGCGAAGGAACACGAAGAGAAGATGAAAAATATGCGACATACCTTTAAAGATCGCTATGGTATGACCCTCAGCACCCGCTCAGCCACAGCGGCTGAGCGGTGGCAGGAAGGTCTCGACCGGCTCCTGTCCCAGAATGTGGGGCCCGACGTGAAATTCGAGGAGGCGATGGCATGCGACGACGGCTTCGCCATGGCCCACGGCTGCCTGGCGTTCTGGTACATGCAGCGGGCCCGGCCGGCGGAAGCCAGAGCCAGCATGCAGTGCGCTCTCGACCTGGCCGCCGGGAGCACACGCCGGGAACGTCAACAGATCGAGGCCGTGAACCTCTGGATACAGGGTCGAGGGCGCGAGGCCCTTGCCGGCCTCAAAGATCACCTAGCCGAGTTTCCCCGAGATGCGCTGCTCATGCGCTTAGCCCACCTGCTGTACAATCGGGGATGCAGCAGCGTCGGGGTGGCAAATTTCCCGCCGGCGTTTCTGGAGCTGTTACATGGCTGTGCGCCGCATTGTGAAGACCATTGGGCTTTCCTGGCCGAGTACGCCTATGCCCATCACGAAACCGGGGCGCTCGACGCGGCCATGCGCTTGGCCCAGCGTTCCCTGGACCTCAATCCTGTCAATGCCGTCGCCACGCACTCCCTGACCCACGTGTATTTTGAGCAGGGCGATGCGGCGGCAGGGGCGGATTTCCTGGGCAACTGGCTGCAAGGATTTGACGCTCCGGCGTCTTCCTATGTCCATCTCTCCTGGCACCTGGCTCTGTTCGAGCTGGCCCTGGGTCAATACCAGAGGGCTCTTGATCGTTATGAGCACGACATTCGTCCTTCCGTCGCGGCCAATAGCATGGCGACCCTGGCCGATAGCGCCTCCTTTCTGTGGCGGGTGCAGCTGTACGGCGGCGATTCTTCGCCCCGCCTTTGGCCAGAACGTTGGCCGGAACTTTGGGAAGAAGCGCGCGCCCTGGCTGCTCCGGTTGCTGAAAAACCCAGCGTTGCCTTCCAGGTTGGCCACGCGACCTTGGCCCTCGCTGCGAGTGGCGACCAGGATGCGCTCACGACGATGGTACAGCGGTTGCAGAGCATGGTCGAGCAGGGCGACATGTTTGCTCAGGACATCGTGTTGCCTTTGGTGCAGGGTATCGCGTCCTTTGTCCAAGGCGCGTATGCGGCGTCGGCGCAACTGCTGCAGCCGGTGTGCCTGCAACTGGTCCGTATTGGCGGCAGCCACGCGCAACGGGAAGTGTTCGAGGATACGCTGTTGCAGGCGTATCTGCGGGCTGAGCACTTTGATAAGGCCGAGGCCATGCTGGCCGAGCGTCTACAGCGGCGCGAGGCCGTGCGCGATACGTTTTGGCTCGGTCGTGTGCAGGCTGGCCAAGGACACAGAGAGCAGGCGAAGGCAAGCTTTGATGCGGCCGTGCAGGGTTGGCGCATGGGGGATGCGGCCTCTGATGAAATGAGCACGCTCAACCGTCTTGCTGCAACCGCGACGTGAGGCCGCATCTTCCCCAACATGACGCCATGACAGCCACTCGCCGTCATGGTATCATGTCAAGTAGATTAACGGATCACTTCAGCGCTCACGCAGGAAGATCATCTATGTCCCTCATCTTTAAGCACCGCACGCGCCTCGGACTCACTCAACAAGAGCTGGCAGGGCGGGCCGGCATGGGCCGCAGTAACATCGCAAAACTTGAACGGGGGGAACTCAAGCCTTCCGCGACGCAGCTCGAACGACTCGCGGCGGTATTCGACGTCGATGTAAACGCGTTACTTCCGGTCTTTTATCCTCAGCGTTGTAACGAGGAGGATGACGGTGATGTGGAAGAAGAGCTGAGGCGCTACAAGTCAGAGAATGAGCGGCTGCGATCCCAAAATGAGCAGCTTCGGTCTGAGAACGCCAACTTGTTGACCTTATTAACCCAGCGGCCATCTTCCCGCGCGCCAAACGGCAGGAGAAATCAAGACCAAGAGATGGTCAAAGACCTCATGGCACTGATTAAGATGACCCACCCTGATCGCCATGAGGGCCACCCCCTCGCTCTTGAACTGACCCAGGCTCTGGTGGCGCTCAAAGCAAAGTATGAGGCGCGGAAAACCTCGTTGTAGACCTAGAAAAAGCGCGTCTCCTCCGAAAGGGTGACCCCTTTGATCATGCGCGCGCCTATTTCACAGCGTGAAGCCGCTCTGCAGCCTCCATGATACCGCGGCGCAGGATGTCCACCTCACTGGCGTAGCAGATGATCTTCGCCCCGGCCCGGATCCACTGCTCTCCTTGCTCAATAGAGCCGACCAGCATCGAGACGTCTTTGCCGTGTCGTTTTGCCGCCTCGATCAGATGCGTGCGGTACTCATCGATCACCTTGGCTTGGTCCGGCGTGCCAAAGACCCCGAGTTCTTGCGCCAAATCGGGCGGCCCCAGGGTCACGGCATGGATTCCTGGCACGCTCATGATCGCGTCAATGTGGTCGAATGACTGTTGCGACTCGAACATAATCGCCAGATGAACTTGTTCGTTCAGGAAGCGCTGCGTCTCGCCCGCAGGACCCGTCTCGTAGTCGGTATGATTGCTAATGCCGGCCATACCACGCAAACCATCGGGCGCGTATAGGCTGGCATTCACCACGTCTTGTGCGATCTCCGGTGTGTCGACCTGCGGCACGTGCAGGCTCCACACCCCGGCGTCAAGCAGCCGCGTGATCCACTCGCGGTTGCCCTTCGGCGGACGAACCGTGAGGGTGAAATCCAGCGCTCTGGCGAGAAGCGCCATATTGGAAAGCGTCTCCATCGAGGGTGAGGCATGTTCCATGTCAAAACGTGCAAAATCCAACCCTGCCGACTTCATCAGCCGTAGAATCGCCGGGTTTCGCACCATATTGATCCAGACGCCAACCTGTGTCTCGCCACGCGCCAATGCCTGCTTCATGGCGTGAGTCTTCATGCTTCTCTCTCCCTTTCCTCGCTCCTCCAAACGGTCATAAATAGAACCCTCACGTCTCATCCCAAGTACAGTAACTCGCCGTAAAAACATCGGCTGCCACTCGACAACCGCTCTATGCTCAGCCTGTCCCTTTTGGGTCATCGTAGCATCCGCGCATAGGGAAACTCAACGGTTGAGTGGGGATGATAGAGGAGGGATGTCGGACTGGTTTGAGCCATATGGGGCTCTGGGGGTTTTGAGGGACTGCCTCTTGACTTTGACTACGTTGAATTCTATGGTCGTTTCGACCGCTTCAGCAAAAGCGAACGCCGGGGGAGGGAAGAAGGACGCGACCCTGGCGCGCTTTGGCGATGATGAGGTCGTTGGATGAGGGGAGCCGTTCCTTCCATGACCACATGAACCGTTCAGATGACCAAAAGGGGAAATGATATGGGAAAATCTCAACAGCCATCGCCAGTAGCCGGTACCACAGAGGCCGAAGAGGTGGCGCAGTTTGATGCGATTGTCATCGGCGCCGGGGTCACGGGATTATATTCGTTGTACCGTTTGCGTGAGCTTGGGCTCTCGGTCCGGGCCTTCGAGGATGGCGCGGGCGTGGGCGGCACCTGGTATTGGAACCGCTACCCCGGCGCCCGCTTCGACTCCGAGAGTTACACCTATGGATATTCCTTCTCAGAGGAACTCCTTCAGGAATGGGACTGGAAGGAGCTTTATTCGGGACAGCCGGAGAACGAGCGCTACCTCAACTATGTAGCGGACAAGTTCGACCTGCGCCGGTACATCCGGTTCAACTCGCGCGTGGCCTCGGCCGTCTTTGACGAGGACGACAACCTCTGGCAGGTCCAATTGAAAGATGGCCACCAAGCGCGAGCCCAATTCTTGATCACGGCGGTTGGCCTCCTCTCTGCGCACTACATACCCGACTTTGAGGGACTCGACAGCTTCAAGGGCGACTGGTGTCACACCGGCCGATGGCCAGCGGAGGGCATGGACCTGGCCGGCAAGCGGGTGGGCGTCATCGGCACCGGAGCCACCGCCGTCCAACTCATCACGGAGATCGCCAAGGAAGTCGGCCATCTGACCGTCTTCCAGCGCGCGGCCAATTACTGTGCGCCGCTGCAAAATGGCCCGATCGACCCCGAGATGCAGCGTCAGATCAAGGCCAGCTACCCGGAAATCTTCAAAAAGTGCAACGAGACCGCGGGCTCGTTCATGCACGAATTCGACCGGCGGTCGGCCCTGGACGTCTCAGTGGAAGGCGGCTGGAGCAGTACGAGCGGCTGTGGGCCGAGCCGGGTTTCAAGAAATGGCTGAGCAATTTCTATGACGTCATGATGCCCGGGGAGGCCAATGAGGACTACGCTGAATTCGTCCGCAACAAGATTCGCGAGCGCGTCCATGACCCGGTGGTGGCGGAAAAGTTCGTGCCCAAAGACCATATGTTCGGCTCCAAGCGCCTGCCCTGTGAGAGCGGGTATTACGAGGTTTACAACCAGGACAATGTCTTACTGGTTGACGTGCGCGAAGCCCCGATCGAGCGCCTCACCCCCAAAGGCATCCAGACCCGTGATGCCGAGTACGAGCTGGACGTGATCATCTTTGCCACAGGCTATGACGCCGTGACCGGGTCGTTGAACCGGATCAATATCCACGGCGAAGGGGGGCAGACGTTGAAGGACAAGTTTGCCGGTGGGCCGCGCACCTATATGGGCATCTCGAGCGCGGGTTTCCCGAATCTGTTCACCATCAATGCGGCCTCGGTTGGCAACTTCGTGCGCGCCTGCGAGCCGCTGGTGGACTGGGTGAGTGAGTGCATCTGCTATGTGCGTGAGCATCAGTATCAACGTATTTCAGCCACACCGGATGCGGGAGCGGAATGGACCCAGCACGTGGCCGAGGCAGGCGCGAAGATTCTGCGGACCCAGGCCGACTCTTGGTTTGTGGGAGCGAACATTCCGGGTAAAGCCCGGGCCTTGCTCACCAGTCCGGACACCGCCCCGGTGATGCGGGCCAAGCGTGCGGAGGTGGCGGCCAAGGGCTATGAGGGGTTCCTGCTGCAATAAATAAAGGTTTCCATAAGACCTGCGAATAATGAAGATGCGTGCCTGTCCCCAGGCGCCAATGACACGAGCCGCGAGGAGGGCGCCAGCGAGATGCCCGGCTGCGTTGGCCGCGTTGAGCGCGCCGGCCTCGGCATATGTTCAGACAGGTCGGTTTGCATGGCCGGCAGAATCAGCGCATATGCGAGGTACCGTAACACCTCACGGACTTTCATAAGTCTCTTTCATCTCATGTACCTGATGTGAAGTATATCGAACAGGTCGTCTCGGCTCCAGGGTGCTGTCGACTAGGTGACAAATGCGTGAGCAGAGGATGATTTTGATATTGCTGGGCTTCTGGCACTCAAACGGCTCACGAACTTCTTCCAGCATGTACGAGAGGGACAAGAGGGTAGGGGGAGGTTGGATGTCCGGGTTGCGCTAGTCAGGCGCGTCCGGGGCTTAACCCGGACAGGCGGAAGGTGTATGATGGGTGGGTACGAATCACTTTTTACAGGGAGAAATCACAATGGTTGAAGGACCTCTACAAGGTAAAGTAGCGATCGTTACCGGCGCGGCCAGCCCGATTGGTCTTGGGCACGCGATGACCATAGGGCTCGTACGCGCTGGCGCGCGCGTCGCACTATTCGACGTCAATGAAGCCTGGCTGGAGCAAAGCACGGCCGAGATGCAAGCGATCGGCGGTGATGGGTGCGCCCTGCCCATGGTCACCAATATCACCGACCCGAGTGCGGTGGAACAGGCCGTCAGCCGGACGATTGCGGAACTCGGGGGGCTGCACATCCTGGTGAATAACGCCGGCATTAACCAGCGCTCCGAAGGGTACGCGTCAGATCAGGCGAATAACTTCTGGAACCTCTCGCCGGAAGCTTGGAACCGCGTGGTCGCCGTCAATCTCAGCGGCCCTTTTTTCATGGCCAGGGCGGCTGTGGGCCATATGATCGACCAAGGCTGGGGCCGCATCATTGGCGTCACCACCAGCATGGACACAATGTGGCGTAAAGGCGGAACGCCTTACGGCCCTTCCAAGGCCGGGCATGAAGCCCTTGTCGCCGCGATGGCACAGGAGCTGGAGGGTACGGGCGTGACCGCCAACGTGCTGGTGCCAGGCGGGGCGACCTACACCAACATGACTGCGTCCAACACGTCGTATGACAAGGAAAAGCTGATTCAGCCCGAGGTCATGCAAGCCCCTGTCGTCTGGCTTGGGTCGGATGACTCGAATACGTTGAATGGCCGGCGGATTATCGCGTACTTCTGGGACGAGAGTTTGTCACTTGAAGCGCGTTTGGAGAAAGCGAGCGCGCCGGCGGCATGGCCACAACTGGGACGGCAGGCGATTCACCCGGGACGGTAAGGCTTCAGGAGCACGGGGCCATGCATCTCGCTCAGCGAGTGTCTCATCTTAGGACCAGATACAAAATAAATCCCTCTGATGCGGTCGGGCACGGCGCGCCGTGCCCCGGCGCCTCCTGCTTGACCTATCACCTAAACATTACCGTAATTTTACCGTCGCGTTATGACTTCGCCTGTTGGCGGCGGTAGACTTTTTCCGCAACATGAAGGGCGCCGTATCCACTCCTTGCTGGCAGCGCAAATGGAGAAACGCTTATGCAACCGGAAAGCGGCTGGGGACACCCGCTTACACCTCGCCATGCATTTGTTGTCCAATTCCGCGCTGAGACGGATATCGCGGCAGGACATCTCGCAGGACGCGCTGAGCACATTGTGACCGGACAAGCGGCGTCTTTCGAGAGCTTGGAAATCCTGTTAGCCTTTTTCACGCGGATCCTGCGGGGGATGCGAGACACCGAAGCACAAGATAGTGGATAGTGGATACCGGCTTATCCCAACTGCGACAAGAGCACCTGTGCCTCTTGCAGATCGACCGTATCAAATCCCTCGGTGAACCCGCCATACACTTGCGCTAGCAGTCGACGGGCTTCTCGCTGCTTATCCTGCTGGCTCCACAAGCGGCTGAGGCTTATTGCTGCCCTCAAGGCCCACGCGTTCGCCTGTTGACGGCGAGCGACCTGCAGGGCATGCTGCAAGCACACCTCAGCTTCGGCGTCATCCGCTGCAGACAGGGTGAGCAATAATTCTCCCTTAATCCGGCACATTTCGGCCTCGTAACACCGCTCCCCATTGCGGTGCGCAATGGCGCGCTTCGTTCACGATACGGAAGCCCATGGCTGGCTGCCCAGCTTGCCCATATGCCTCGGCCAGGAGGGTCAGGAACATCGATTGTCCGACCTCTGCCTCCGTATGCTGGGCGGCTTCCAGTCCCTGTTGCATGTGGGCGATTCCTGCCTCGCTTTTCCCCTGCACCGCCAACGCCGCCCCGCGTAAAAGGGCGCCCCAAGCTACCCAGAATGCGAAACCTCGTTCCTGGGCAAACGTTAATGCTTCCTCCGCCATCGATTCTGCCGCCAATCCCTCGCGGCGTTGGACATGCAGCAGCGCCGTATGAAGCAAGGCAAAAGCCAGGCTATAAGGATAGGCCAAGTCCCGGGCCAGAACCAATCCGGCCCGGCTCTGCGCCACGGCCCGCTCCGGATAACCCAGCGCCCACCACCCCAAGGCCGCATACGTATGGCACACGACGCCAGGATCTTGCACCGCGGCCAAGGCATGAGTCCCGTGGCGTTGGACGTCGTACAGGGCGATTCCCTGCTCACAATGCGTCTGGGAGGCGGCAAAGTCGCCCAGGTAGTATGAGGTAATGCCAACCCCAAAATGCGCTTCGAGCAACCAGGCCTGATCTTGGCGCTTCTGCGCCATGGTGAGGATCTGCGCCCCCAAGTCGCGGGCGGTCTGATACGCGGCCCGGACTTGATAAAATCGGCGCAGCCCCACGAGGGCTGAAAACAACTGGGGAGTCTCGCCTAAGCCTTGGCAAAGTTGCCGGGTACGGCTATACACCCGTTCGACTTCTGTGGCCGCATACCCTTTGGTGGCAATCAAAGCGGATCCGAGGGCAAGCTGGACGTCCACTTCTTGCTGCACCTGCTCAGGCGTGTCCGGCAGCGTCCGGTGGAGTTCCAAAGCATGGGTGAGATGCGTCATGGCTTCCTGATGAGCGCTTCGCTGCAGCGCATTCTCTCCCGCATACCCTAAATATCGGACGGCCCGTGGCGTGTCTCGCCCACGGGTAAAATGCTCCGCCAGTTCCGCCGCGACCTCCCGCGCACGTGGGCCATAGCCTGACTCTTGACGCCTGCCGATCTGCTGATGCCATCGCGCTTGCCGGCTTGCCGGTATGCGATCGTACAAGATGGCCTGATACAGCGCATGAATAAACCCATAGTGCGCCGCGACGGTCCCATCCGGCCATTCGGACATCCCGCGTGGCCGGATGAACTGGCCCCGCCGCGCCAATGCTTCGCACCATGCCTCGACGTCCTCCACTACATGATCGATCCCTGCTGCCAAGGCCGCGGCCGAAAATTCCATCCCGGCGACACTCGCCACTTCCAAAACGTCTTGCTCTTCAGAGGTCAGGTCTTCGAGTTGGCGCTCAATCAACTGCCGCAAGTTCTCCGGCACCCCCACCGCAACCGCCTCTAACTCGCCGCAGAGTCGCCATCCTTTGGGGCCGTTTTGTAGAACACCTTGCCGGACGATATCATCCGCAACATTCACCATAAATAAGGGATTGCCGTTAGTGCGCTGGTGAATGAGCCGGATCCAATCGTCCGGTAACGACGCCCCTTCAAATAACGACGCCCCTTCAAAGCGTCGCTCCAGATAGGCTGCCACATCGGTGACGGTGAGATACGCCAACGCCAGCTCCTCACACTGGCGCTGACGGCGGAGTTCTTGTGCCATCGCGCGCATGGGATGCGCCCGTACAATGGCGTCTACGGGCCGGTACGTGCCTAGGACTAAGAGCCGTGCCGCACCGCGATGTCGGGCCACATAGCCAAGCCAATCGAGAGTTGACACATCGCTCCAGTGCAGATCTTCGAGCACCAGCACAATCGGCCGCTCAGCGGACAACGTTTCCATAGCCTCGGCGAGCTCCCGCATCATGCGCTCGCGCGTGGCGCCGCTGCAGCGCCGCTGCAGCACCTCGTAGTCGGCAGTAGACAAAAGCGCCGGCATCTGCAACAGCCAGCTCGGCGCCTGCTGGTACAACATCTCGATGACGCGCGCCCCATTCGCCGTATGACACAACTGCCCCACCGCTTCGAACAGCGGCAGGTAAGCTTCCCCAGCCCCGTACTGCTCGATGCACTGCCCATGGCCGACCCAGAAGTGGTCATCGCCCTCGAGTTGGGCCACAAAGGCGTCCACTAAGGCCGTCTTGCCGATTCCGGCTTCACCGGCGATGAATCCGACTTGACGTTCGCCTTGTCGTGCTGTCGCCAACCACTGGTGGAGCCGAGACAGCTCCGCCTCACGTGCGACGAGAAAATC
The DNA here is from genome assembly GCA_965178525.1 of uncultured bacterium. GTDB lineage: Bacteria > Tectomicrobia > Entotheonellia > Entotheonellales > Entotheonellaceae > CBCXVS01. Next base: position 21,014 of record CBCXVS010000099.1, read on the forward strand.
GGATGGGCCGGTCAAAAACGACAGTTGAGGTGCCATGGTCTCTGCGCGTAAAGGCCGCGAGGGAGGCGTCACGCCGGCCATCTCCGGCTGCTCGACAGCTCTCACCGGTGCGACGAAGCGGTAGCCGCGCCGATGGACGGTGGCGATGTATTGTGAGGCCCGGGCCGTCTCTCCAAATATCTTGCGGAGCTGAGCAATACAAGCTTTCAGCACCCCATCACTCACGGCCGTTTCTGGCCAGACGGCGTCTAGGAGTTCGTCTTTGGTGACCAATTGCCCGGCGTGAGCCACCAAGTGAACCAGAACGGCAAAGGCTTTTGGACGTAGCGCGATCATCTGGCCGTCCCGCCACAGACACGCGTTGGCAACATCGAGCCGGAACGGTCCGAAGCTCCACTGCGAGGCGGGTGTCATGTGATACTCCTCCTTGCCCGGTATGAAGTCCTCAACTGCTGTCGCAACATACTCACCCGCCAGCATAACACGATTCGCAAGCCGATGGGAAGCCACCAGCCGGGCAGCGCACTCGGCGGCCTCAGCGACCACATCGCGGTGCTGCAACGCGCTGACGATACTGACGTAGTCTGCGACCCCTGTTACGTACGTTACCGCACGGTTACCAAACTTAGACCACTCCGTTATGACTTTCCCTCAGGGCAAGCGTAAAGTCTGACTCGTGACCAGGCAGACGAATGCTTGCAGCCGCCTATAACACGTCTGGTGCCGGCAGTTCCTGCACCGAAGCGGTAACCGGCTGAACAGCCAAAGCAAGGGGAAAGCCCATTTGCGCAAGGAGAGATGACATGCGATGGAGAAACGATTCATCATCACTTGATGTGTCGGGAATATACGGACAGGCGTCACCTCCGATTGACACGGTGGAGACATGTTCACGTCTGCCCAGAAAACGATCGGACGCCAGTAGCGAGGTTCAGTCCTCCATCGCCGATCAGGACGACGATGCGCAGCTCCTCCACCGGATTGCGGCACGTGACCGCGATGCGTTTGAGTGTCTATATGACCGCTATGCCCCTCGCCTGATGTTATTCCTCACGCGCTACTTAGGTCTTTCCTCCCTGCGTGAGGAAGTCGTCAACGAAGTGATGATCATCATTTGGCAACGGGCGGCTGATTTCCGTCCGACCTCACGACCCTCAACCTGGATCCTCGGCATGGCGCGCCGCAAAGCCTTGGAGGCGTATGTGCGGGCCGTCAAGGTGCAAGCCAGACCGGGATCTGCCTTACCACTCTGGCGCGACGAGGAGAATCTGGAAGAGATCACCCTGCAGGAAGAGCGTATCTACATCATCGGGAAGGCTCTGAAGCAACTTCCCCCGGATCAGCGTCAGACGCTTACCCTAGCTTTTTACCATAACTGCTCGCAGCAGGAGATCGCGGCGCGGACCGGGTATCCGGTATTGATGATCAAAAGCCAGATGCGGAAAGCCCTCCGCCGCATCAAGGTTTTGCTCGATCGCATGCAAGCTTCACAATCTCTGCCTACACCTTCTAATTTCTTTAGCCGGTGAACCCGCCGCAACAGCTTGCCCAGCTCGATCGGCGGCAGCTGGGAGGTCGGCGGCGATCCATCAGGGGATTTGTGTATCCTCTGTGTCGAACGCTAGTCAAGGCGCGTGACACCGCTCACGCCGAGTGTGTGACGGCTCTCACAGTAAGAAAGGGTAATCGGCTGTACATTTATCTCGTAAAACGGCCACACGATGTCATGCCGGTCCTCCGGCTTTTATATAAAAGGGGCGGCTCACCCTCACCGCCCCTGGCCGCGCCGTCCCCCGGGCGCGGCCCCCATATCTCCTCCTCCATCCCTATGGCGTACGGCGGCTCCTTATTGGAATTGGAGCCGCCTTTTTTTCATCTCCTGCAGCATTAAATTCCTGGACAAAATGAGCGACATCGCTTTTCCAGAGGAAACAATAGGGTTGTTCCCCAATAGTTAATGAGGTAGGCTATCCTCCCAAAAACGGATGGAAGCCTTAACCGGTGTGTCTCAGACGCAATTTGACTTCTTGCTGCCCGCCTTCAGCCACGTCTATCAACAGGCTCAG